>JBEITC010000656.1:0-1649 GCA_040375075.1 Planctomycetota bacterium
CGGCGCGCCGACCACGGTGACGGCGAGCAGCGAGGGCCCGCTCGCGAGCGGCGCGCAACCTGCGTGCGCGGCACGGCCGCGGGCGTCGAAGCGCAGCGCAGACGCCGGCAGGTCCGCGGGTTCGCGCGCCAGCAACCTCACGCCGGCGGCCACTGCAGCCAGCCGCAGCGATGCGTCGAACGCGCCGCGCGCGAACAGCAGGCCGGGCGCTTCGGCCTCGCGCCACGCGAAGTCCGCAGCGCCCCACGCAGCGCCATGCCGCATCGGATCGCGGCGCGCAGCCGCCAACACGACGTCGGCGAGGCCGATCCGCTGCAGCATGCGCTCCGCGGTCGCCACCATGGTCTCGAACGGTCCCGAGTACGACGACCGGCCGGGCTCGACCAGGGTCACGGCCATGCCGCGGCGCGCGCACAGCAAGGCGCAGGCCGCGCCGGCGACACCGCCGCCGCGCACCAGGAGGTCGCACCGCGAAGACACGCCGACAAGCCTAGGCCTGGCCCCGCCGGCTGTCGCCTGCGCGGCTCAGTGCCTCGCCTTCTGCTTGGCGTCCCCGCCGAGCGTCAGGCGCTGGAAGATCTCGGTCAGCGCGACCTGCAGGCTGGTGAACCCGACGTAGTGCACCGTGCGCGCGAACACGCCGGCCTGGCGCGCGAGTTCGTGCGCCGGCTCGGTGGTCTCGTGGCGGTTCCAGTGCAGCAGGACCAGCAGGTCGATGCCCGAGCGCAGGCGATCGGCGATCTGGCTCACGGTCTTCTGCGGCGACGTGTAGTTCGTCATCAGCCACTCGGCCGTGAACCCCCACTCGGCGCCCAGCTGCTCGAGCCGGTGGTGGTGCTTGCGTTGGCGTTCGTTGCCGCCGACGACGAGCACGCGCGGCGCGTGGCCGAGCAGCTTGCCGAAGGAGCCCGTCGCCGCCTTGCCCTCGTCGGCAGTCGCCGGCGTCTCGTCGTGGATCTCGAGCAGCTTGGCGATCGCGGCGAGGTCGTCGCGAGCAAGGTCCGGGAAGGTCACGCCGACCTCGAGCAGCAGGCCGTACGCCTGCTGCAGCGACTCGGTCTCCTTGCGCGCGCGCAGCGAACGGGCGATCGCCACCTGCAGGGCGGCGCGGTCGTACTCGCGGCCTTCCATCTCCTCGTAGCACTGCGCGAGCTCGGCCTTGATCTCGATGTGGTCGAGCGCGAGCCCGACGAAGTCCTCGTCGCGGAGCAGCTTCTCCCACTGCTCGAAGCGGCCGCGCTGCACCAGCAGTTCCCGCATCTCGGCGTAGCAGGCGCGCGCTTCTTCGCCCTCGCCCAGCATGTTGTGCGCGGTCAGCACGACGCGCAGCGCCTCGATGCGCTGGTCGAGGTCGGAAGTGACCTGCAGCGTGCGTCGCGCCGAGACCAGCGCGGCGTAGGCCTCGCCGAGCCCGAGGTACTCGAGCGCCACGAACAGCAACTGGTCGGCCGACGAGCCGCGACCGACGTCGACGGCGTCGAGGAAGCGCAGCGCCAGCTTGCGGTCGTGCTTCTTCAGCGCCTCGTGCACGGCGTAGAAGCTCTCCAGGTCGGGCTTGACCGTCGCCAGCGCCTGCTCCATCAGGCGCAGCGCGCGGCTGGTCTCGCCGGCGTCGCCGGCGGCGAGCAGGGAGGCAGCCTGGAAGAACC
>JBEITC010000532.1:0-2579 GCA_040375075.1 Planctomycetota bacterium
CGCGAACACGTCGTCGAGCCGCTCGGCGGCGAGCAGACGCACGGCCCACTGATCGAGCTGCGCCGCGTCGGCGCGATCGATGCGGGCGACCACGCGCGCCGACAGGCGGCGGAAGCGCGCGCGCAACTGGGTGAGGAACAGGGCGCGCCGGCCTTCGAGCGCGCCTTCTTCGCGGCCGGCTTCGCGGCCTTCCTGCCGGCCTGCCGCGCGGCCTTCTTCGCGGCCTTCTTCGCGGCCGACGGCGAGCCCTTCCTGCCGGCCGCGCTCGATCAGGATCTGCCCCGCGGTGATGCGCTTGCCCATCGGTTCGTCCTCCAGCACCTCGGCAACCACTTCCAGCAACTGCTCCGGCCGTCCCTCGGCCGTCAGCAACACGTAGCGGAATAGTGCCTCCAACGCGTCGGCCGCGGAAGGGGCCCGGGCGAGCGCGCGCAGCAACTCGCGCCAGCTGCGCAGCACGGCGGCGGCCTCGTCGAACGTGCTACCCGGCAAGCGCACCAGGGCCTCGCAGACGAGCTTGCCGAAGACCGTCAGGCCGAGGCCCCGCAACCGCTCCGGCGGCCAATCGGCCATGCTGACGACGAGCGGCGCGAACGCCGGCTGCAACGCCAGCAACGACGACGCCACGGCCCCAGCGCCCGGCGCGAACAGCTCCGCGAGCCGGCGCGGCGCCCGCCACGGCCGGCGCCCCTGGTGCAGCAGCACCGGCACGACGAACGGCAGGGAGCGCCCGCCGGCAGCACCGCGCCGGCGGCCGCTGCGCCACAGCGCCTGCACGTAGCCGAGCAGTTGCAGCACGGCGAAGCGCTCGTCGCGCGCCTTGTGCTCGACGAGCAGGTAGAGCAGCGCGTCCTGTCCGTCGAGGCGCGCCGACCACAGCAGGTCGCTCTGCTGCTGACGGAGCTTGGGATCGACGAACGAACCCGGCAGCGGCCGCAGGCTGGCCCAGTCGAGCGCCGCGCCGAGCTCCGGCGGCAGCAGCGCCTGCAGCAGCCCGCGCGCGTGCTCGAGCTGGCCGAACGCGTGGCGGAACAGGACGTCGTGCGGCGCGCGTTCCATCGGTCTCCCGGCTGCAACGTGGCCCGGGCGCGCGCGACGGTGGCGCGGTTCGCGCGCCGACCTGCGTCAGCCGTCCGGACGCTGCTGCCGCAGGTCGTCCATCGCCACCCACTGCGCGCCGCCGCTCGGCTTGAACCACACCGCCTGGTCGGCCACTTCGAGCACGCCGTCCGCGAGGCGGAACTGCACGAGCACGGCGTCGGCGCGCAGGTCTTCCCAGTCCATGAAGCGGTCGTTGCTGACGACGAGGCCGGCGTGCTCGGCGGCGAAGCGCAGCACGTGCTCGTCGGCGAACTGGTCGCGTGGCACGACGGCGTAGCGCGGCCGGCCCGGCGTGACGTCGGCGCAGCGCGCGCGCAGCACGTCCTGGACCTCGGGCCGGCAGCGGCGCGCGGTGTTGTGGTCGACGAACACCATCACCGGCAGGTCGGGACGCCACGCCGACGCCCAAGCGGTCACGAGGTCGAGCCGCTGCAACGGCTGCGCCTTGCTGCTGGCGATCACGTTGGCGCCGTCGACGACGATCGCGCGCCGCGGCGGCGGCAGCGGCAACGGGCTGGCGCGGCGCGGCCCCGCCATCACGCGGCCTTGCGCGTCGACCGGCGCAGCACGATGACCGCGATCGCGAACACGCCGAGCGCCAACCAACCCTGCAGGTCGGTGAACGGCCCCGCCGCCGCGCGCTTGCCCTGCACGTACGTCCAGGCGGCGATGCCGACGCCGGCGAGGCCTTCGCCGGCGACGAAGCCGGACGCGCACAGCACGCCGTTCTCGATGTCGAGCTTCTCCTTCGGCGCCGACTCGGCCCAGCGCCGCACGCAGCCGCCGACGAACACCGCCGCCAGCGTCGACAGCGGCAGGTAGATGCCGAGCGCGAACGGCAACGCCGGCAGGCCGGCGAGCATGCCGGTGCCCGACACGAGGCCGCCCATCACCAGCAGGTCCCACGGCAGGCTGGCGCCGAGCACCGCCTCGACCATCGTCTGCATCAAGCGCGCCTGCGGCGCCGCCAGGCCGTCGTCGCCGAAGCCGTAGGTCTTGCCCATCGCGATCACCACCGCGGCGACGACCCAGCAGGCGACGCTGGCGGCGATCAGCTGGCCGTACTGCTGCCGCCACGGCGACGCGCCGACGAGCCAGCCGGTCTTGAGGTCCTGGCTGATGTCGCCGGCCTTCGACGCGGCGACGCAGACGACCGTGCCGATGGTCAGCACCGCGGCCTGGGCGGCGATGCCCTTCCAACCGAGCGCGAGGAACAAGCCGGCGCTGCCGGCGAGCGTGATCAACGCCATCGCCGAGGTCGGGTTGGAGCTCACGCCGATGACGCCGACCAGCCGCGACGACACCGGCACGAACAGGAAGCCGAACACGCCGACGCCGGCGGCGGCGAGCAGGCGGCCGCCGAACGACAGGTCGCCGGCGAAGATGCCGGGCACGAGCGCCAGCGCTGCGACCAGCGCGGCGAGGCCGCCGACCAGCACGGCGCCGGGCACGTCGCGATCGCGATCGTCGCCGCCGTC
>JBEITC010000583.1:0-2090 GCA_040375075.1 Planctomycetota bacterium
CCACGCGACCGCCGGGGGCGAGGGCCCGACGCGGCGACGATGCGGCCTACTTGCCCTGCTTGCCGCCCGTGCCGGGTTCTGCCTGCTGCCGCAGCCAAGCTGCCGCCGGATCGGCCACGTCGCCCTTCTTCGCCTTGTAGGTGTCCTTGCCGGCGAACGCGGCGAGCAGCTTCTGCGCCCAGGCGCTCTTCTGCTCGGGGCCGCGCACGGTGCGGCCGAGCGCCTGCAGCCGCCGCTGCAGCGCCTCGCCGGCCCTCTTGGTGCGCTCCTTCGCCGGCTTGGCGACGTGTGCCGCCACCAGCTCGGCGCAGTGGGCGTCGAAGCCCGCTTCGCCGCCGAGCGTGCGCCAGCAGCGGGCGAGCAACTCCGCGTCCTGGCAGTCCTGCTGGTCGAGACCCTCGAGCAGCGTCGCCACGGCGTCGCGGTCGGCGGGGGCCGGCAGCGCGCGGATGCGTGCGTGCACGCCGGCGAGCAGCGTGCTGCGCAGCAGCGCGTGCGACGCGGCGTCGGGCTGGGCGTCGAGCACGCAGGCGACGTGCTTGCCGAGTTGCAGCAGGTCGGCGGGCGTGTCGAGCGCGGCGATCGCGCCGTCGACCGCGGCCACGGTGAACGGGTTGGCGCCGAGCGCCGCGTCGGCGAAGGCGAGCGCTTCGGCGCGGCGCTGCTCCGGCGGCAGCGCGTCGAAGGCGCGGCACATCGCCAGCGCGGCGACGAAGCCGCGGGCGTCGTGGTTGACCGCCGCGGCCACCGACTGGTGGATCGCCATCGGCTTGCGGCCGCCCTCGTCGTCGAAGCGCCACTGCGCGTGCACCGAGGTGACTTCGTCGCCGCCGGTCGCGTACTGGTCGCCGACGCAGGCATAGCGGCCGGTCTTCGGGTCGTGCGTCATCTTGACGACCGCGCAGTGGCCCGGCTGGCCAGCGGTCGACGCCGGGATGCCGCAGATGCGGTAGGTGCGGGCGCCGATGTTGCCCATCGTTCCGCACACGCCGCCGTCCTTCCACATCATCTGGATCGAGCCGTAGGCGAACGCGTGCGGGCTCGAGCGGCGCGCCGACTGCATGTCGAACTGCTGCGCGATGCCGCCGATGTACTCGCCGTAGGTGCGCATCTCGCCGTCGTCGCGGAAACGCTCCCAGATCGCCTCCCGCTCGCGCAGCGGCTGGTCGTCGGCGACCAGCATCATCAGCACGGGCCACGGCGCGTGCAGCGGGAAGCGCGGCCATTGCCGCTCGGCCTTGGTCGCGGGCGGGAACGGGTGTTCGTCGTTGCGCACGAACCACGCCATCGACTCGGCGAGCGTCGGCGCGCGATCGCGCTCCGTCGGCATGCGGCCCTTGGCGCGGTACGCCGACTGGAACAGCTCGTGGGCGGCGGCGATGCGCTGGCGCAGGCCGCCGTCGGCGATCGCCTCGGTGCTGCGCCAGTGCACGGCGCGGTCGCCGCAGTCGAGCTTCAGGTCCGGGTGGCCGCGCTCGGCCATGTAGGCCGCGAACTCGGCCTGCAACGCCGCCGAGGCGATGACGTCGGCGGCGTAGAGCTCGCGCACGACCTTCTTCTTGACCGCGACCGCCTTGCCGCGCGGCTTGGCCACGCCGCGTTCGTCGTATTCGAGCGGCGGCAGTTCGCGCGCTTCGACCTCGACCTCGATCGGCGGGTGGTCCTCGAGGAAGTTGACGATGTGGTCGTCGCGGTCGAGCGGGCGATCCTTGGCCTTGGTGTCGACGCGCACGCGCGGGTCGCCGGGGATCGTCAGCTGCAGCGGCGGCCTCGGCGACACAGATGGCATGTCGTCGGCCGCCGCTTCGTCGCCGTCGTTCCACGGCGAAGCCCCGGGGCGGGCGGCGCGATAGGAAGCTTCGATGGCGAAGGCGAGCGCCAGCTGCGGGTGGCGCTGGCGCACGACCTCGGCGCCGAGGTCGATCTCGAGCGAGCGCAGCGCGAGCAGCACGGGCAGCGGATCGCGGCGGCAGCCGTACACGGTCGTCTGGCGGACCGGATCGGCGTCGATCCAGGCGACGAAGTCGGCGGGCAGCGCGAGGCCCTTCTGTGCGCAGGCGGCGAGCGTGCGGGCGCGCGCGTCGGCGACG
>JBEITC010000635.1:0-1797 GCA_040375075.1 Planctomycetota bacterium
CCGCACCGCGCGCCGGCGCCGCGGCCCGGCTTCGCGCCCGGCGACGCGTGCGCGCTGCCGCGGCTGTTCGTGACCTGGCGCTGCACCGGCTGGCTGCTGTGGCCGGTAGCGCCGCAATCGCTGGCGACGATGGGCTACGTGCTCGACCGCCCGGAGTTCCCGTGCGGGACTACGCCTTGAGCGCGACGCCCTCGCGGCGCGCGAGCCACAGGCTGCAGACCAGATCGCTGGTCACGTTGGGGATCGTGCGCGTCATGTCGACGAGCCGGTCGACGCCGAGGATCAACGCCAGGAACTCCGCCGGCACGCCGACCTGAGTCAGCACGATCGCGAGCAGCGGGATCGAGCCGCCGGGCACGCCGGCGGCGCCGATCGCGGTCAGCACCGCCATGCCGACGACGAGCGCCTGCTGGCCCAGCGACAGGTCGACGCCGGCGACCTGCGCCAGGAACAGCACCGACACGCCTTCGAACAGCGCGGTGCCGTTCATGTTCATCGTCGCGCCGAGCGGCATGACGAAGCCGGCGATCTCCTTGGGCACGCCGAACTCGTCGGTGGCGGTGCGGATCGTCGTCGGCAGCGTCGCGTTGGACGACGACGTCGAGAACGCCGTGACGATCAGCGTGCGGCAGCCGCGGTAGAAGCGGCCGGGCGCGATGCCGGCGAAGGCCTTGGCCAACAGCGTGATCGCGACCAGCTGGTAGACGATCAGTCCGCCCATCGCCGTGGCGAAGTACAGGCCGACGAGCTTGAGCACGTCGAGGCCGAGCTTGGCGGTGGCATGGAAGATCAGGCAGGCGACGCCGTACGGCGCGAGCTGCATGACCCAGGCGAGCACGCGCACGCAGAGGTCGTAGAGCGCTTCGCACAGGTCGCACAGCGGCTTGGTCTTCTCGCGCGGCGCGCGGATCGCGGCGGCGCCGAGCACCAGCGCGAAGAAGATCAGCCCGAGCACCTTGCTGTTGTCGGCGGCGGCGGCGACGACGTTGCGCGGCACGATGTCGACGAGCATCTGCACCCAGCCGGACGCCTGCTGGCTCTGGCCGATGCGCGCCTTCGCTGCGTCGGCGTACTGCGCCTTGATCTGCGCCGCGACCTCCGGCGTGACCGCGCGGCCCGGCTCGAACCAGTTGACCAGCAAGAGTCCGAGCAGCACCGCCGCCGTCGTGGTGACCAGGAACCACGCAAGCGTGCGCCCGCCGAGGCTGCCGAGCTTGCCGACGCTGCCGAGGCCCGCGACGCCGAGGAACAGCGAGCTGAAGACCACCGGCACGACGACCATGAACAAGAGGCTCAGGAACAGGTCGCCGAGCGGCTTCACCACGCCGTCGGCGAAGGCGACGACGCTCGCGTAGGTCCCGATCGCCGGCTGGCCGAGCGGCGGCGCGTACAGCACGTTGAGCGTGACGCCGGCGGTCGCGCCGAGCACGAGCCCGAGCAGGATCTTGGTCGGCAGCGACAAGCCCTTGGACGGCGAGGCGAGTTCCATGGCGCGGCGCACGGTAGCGAAGCGGCCGCGCGCGCGCCCCAGGGAATTGATGGTGACCGACGGGCTCGCCGACCGACCGCCGCGACGGAACGACGCGACGCCGCCAGCCCGAGACGAAGCATGACGGCGGATCGCTGCCGCGCTGCCCGGCGCGCGAATCCACCTTGCCCGCCGACGGCCGCATGCGATCCTGCGCCGATGCGCGTCCGCTGCACCATGGCCTGCCTCCTCGGTTTCGCCCTCGCGTCGTGCGCCGCGCCGGCCGCTCCGGCGACACCCGCGGCCCTGCCCGCCGCGCTCGCCGAGCA
>JBEITC010000110.1:0-9507 GCA_040375075.1 Planctomycetota bacterium
GGTCGCCGACCTCGACGGCAACGGCACGCCGGATCGCCTCGTCGCCCTGACCGAGACGGGCGCCGTCGGCGCCTTCATGCAGGAGCTCGTGCACTTCGCCTTCAACGGCGGCCAGCTCTTCCAGACCAATGCCGCGCAGAACGTCAGCCCTGGCCGCTTCACGGCCCTGGCGATGGCCAACGTCGTCGGCGGCCCGGAGTCCGACTACGTGCTCACGCAGACGACGCCGACCGGCGGCACGATGCTGGCGGCGACGGTCTGGTACGAAGGCGACGGCGCTGGCAATGCGCTGACCTGGAGCTGGGGCAACTTCGTGTTGCCGCCCAATCCGACCACGCTGCAGGAGTACTGCGCTGCGGTCGAGGCCGGCGACTGGAACCGCGACGGCCACGTCGACCTCGCCGTGCTGCGCGGCTTCGTGCAGCCGTCGAACACGATGTCGAGCGGGCAGCCGACCTTCCACGACAGCGAACTGCTCGTCGCCATGGGCCCGAACCTGCCCTACGCGACCTTCGAGTCGATCGCGCTGCCGGGCGCGCACAGCTGGTCGTCGAGCTACAACCAGCTCTTCCCGCTGCTGCCGCTGTTCGCCGCGCCCGGCTTCTTGCAACAGCTCGACCTGCGCCAGGACGGCAGCATGGACCTCGTCGTGCTCGGCATGCGCGGCGCCGGCGGCACGGCCGCGCAGACGTCCATCGCGATGCTGATCAACACGACGCCGGGCCAGCTCGGCGACGCGCGCATGGAGAAGGTCGGCGAGCCGAGCGGCGGCCTGCCGACGCGAAAGGCGCGCCTGGGCTTCGACGGCGGTCGGCCGAAACCGGGCAATCAGGGCTTCACATGCACGCTGCAGAACGTCCAGGGCGGCAGCCTCTGCGGGCTGGCCTGGGGCCCGATGGGCTACGAACGCCTGTTCACGTCGTACGGCATCGACGTGCACATGGTCCCGGTCGAGTACAGCGCCGCGGCGCTGGCCTCCGGCACGGGCGCGAACGACGGCTTCTTCAGCGTCGCGCTGCCGATCCCGAACATCCCGGCGCTGGTCGGCGACGCCGGCTACTTCCAGTTCGCGTACTACGACCACGCGTCGGGCACGTTCGGCGGCACGCAAGCGACTGGCCTGTCGATCGGTCACTGAGCCGCGGGCCGGCGCGCGGATGCGCCGCATCGAGACGGCGCGCCGCCGCCGCGCGCGCCCGCTGCGCCACGCCCCATGAACGGACGCGTTCGTTCGCCACGTGCGGCGGAGCGTAGGAGCCGAGCGTCGCGGCGCGTCCTGCGGCGCGACGCCCCCTCTTGCCGGCCTTGGGAAGCGAGGTAGGTTCGCGCGTGTCGTGCACGCACTTCGCCCACAATGGCGAGGTGGCCAACGTGCGCGTGATCTCGATCCCTGTCTCGCTTGCGCCGCCACGGCGCCGTCCATCCATGCTCAAGATCCTCGCCACGATCGTTGGCGCTGCGGCGTTCGCCGCCGTCGCCCAAGCCCAAGTCAACTACCCGACGGAAGCGTTCAACACGAACGCGGCCGGCTGGACCGTCACCGGCGGCTACTTGGCGCAGTGGAACGGCGCCATGTCCGTCTGCAGCGGCGGCCACCTGCGCACCAACCTCTACGTCCCCGGCACGCAGGGCAACTTCACGTCGCCGCTGCTCGGCATGTCGACCGGTGGCAGCACGACGCTGACGTTCGACTACCGCCTGCACGACTACGTCAACGACACCCAGATCGGCGGGCCCTCGGCGGCTCCGTTCGGCGCGACCAACGTGCAGATCGGCGCGGCGGCGACCGGTCCGTGGACGACCGTCGCGTCGTTCTCGGACGAAGCGCAGACGTTTTCCTGCATCACCAAGACGATCACGTTCACGCCGCCGGCCGGTGCGTTGTACGTGCGCCTGAACAACGTCTACTCCGGCGGTGACAACTGGTGGTGCTTCGACAACATCTCCGCCGTCGAGGCGACCGGCGGCTGCACCGGCACGCCGGCCCCGGGCAACACGACCGGCCCGGCCAGCCCCGTCTGCCCCGGCCAGTCGTTCACGCTCGGCCTGCAGAACGCGACGTCGGGCACCGGCGTCACCTACCAATGGTTCACGAGCACCGTCGGCGCGACGGGCCCGTGGACGCCGGCCGGCACGAGCGCCACGTATGGCACGTCGCAGACGGTCGACACCTGGTACTACTGCTCGGTGACCTGTGGCGGCTCGGCGACGGGCAACAGCTCGGTCCTGGCAGTGCCGATGGCGGCCGCTGTCGCGGCGTTCCCGCGTGACTTCGAGGGCGGCTGCGGCGGCATCTCCGCGGCCGGCTGGTCGGTCGGCGGCACCAACCTGCCGTTCCTCGCGCCGGTCAGCGCCTTCGGCGTCGGCAGCAGCGCAGTGAAGTTCGACTTCTGGAACTGGAGCGCCGGCACGTCGGCGATCCTGACCAGCCCGACCTTCCCGGCCACCGCCGCGGGCACGAAGTGCTTCTTCGACGTCGCCGGCACGCAGTACCTGCCGGACCTGACCCTGATCGACCAGATCACGCTGGAAGCGTCGAACGACGGCGGCGTCACCTGGGCGCCGGTCGCGGTCATGAACAACGCGGCGACGGGCGTGCTGCGCACGGCGGCGCCGGTCAACCCGAACTTCGCCCCGACGGCGAGTGACTGGGCCAGCCTCGACTACGTGCTGCCGGCCGGCACCAACCAGATCCGCTTCAACGCGCTGTGCGGCTTCGGCAACACGGTCGCGCTGGACAACATCTCGGTCGGCATCCTGCCGTCGTCGCGTCACACCAAGTACGGCGCCACGTGCCAAGCGGGCTTCGCCCTCGGCGCGACGCCGGCCCCGGTCGCGGGCGTGACCTACGCCTACAGCCAGGCGGGCATCCCCGAGGCCGCGACGGGCTCGGGCATCTACTTCGGCGTGATGATCCTCAGCTTCGGCCAGGACTTCGTCGGCACGCCGCTGAACGTGCTGACCGGCGGCATCGTCGACTCGCCGTGCAATACGCACGTCACGTCGTTCGATGCGCTGCTGACCTACGTCAGCCTCGCGCCGACCGAAAGCTCGGTCACGCTGGCGATCCCCGCCGGTGTCGCCCCGGGCGTGCTGCTGTACGCGCAGTCGGCCGCGCTGGTCACGCCGGTCGCCCCGAACAACGCGGGCATCGTGACGAGCAACGCCGTCCGCACGTTCATCAACACGTTCTGACGCGCTGACCGCAGGTCCGGCTGACGCCGGATCCGCCGCACAACGGCCCGCCGTCGCCCCGCGCGACGGCGGGCCGTTGCCGTTGCCGGGGCGCCGGTCGCGCCACGTGGCGGCTTGCTGCCGGATATTTCGGCCGCCCCCACCGGAGTCGCGGCCCAGCGCGGGTGCCCTGACGCGTCGGCAAGCCACCACGCTGCGCGCAGTTGCGGCAACGCGCCCGCGACCTGCGCCCCTTGCCGCAAGGGAAAGCCCTCATCCGGGGCGCGCCAGGTCCACGCCGACACTCGGTACTGCGCCAGCATGCGCCGCGTCCGGCAGGGAACCGTGACGAGGCGATGCGATCCGGGCCGCAGCGGGGCACCGTCGCGGCCAATCCCGCACGGATCGCATCCCCCGCCATCGACTGCCGTCGCGCACACACCGAGGTGCAGCGATGGGCAAGCAACGAGAAGATCGTGGCAGCGAATGGGGGAATGCGGCCCTGGGCGCGGCGGCCTGGGCAGCCATCGCCACCGCGGCGATGGGCCAGGGTCCGACGCCATTCCAGGCGCCGGTCGCGCTCGCAGCGGACAGTCGGAGCGCGATCGCCGCGGTCGCCGAGTGCAATCGCGACGGCAGCCCGGACGTGCTGGCGCTCGGCCAGGACCCACAGTCGAACGGCACGACCGTGCCGGTCGGCGGTGGCGTGGCGATGCCGGGCATGCTGGTGACCTCGCTCGACGAGCGCGGCCATGCGCTCGCGGCCAACGTCGTGGGGCCGCTGCTGCCGGTGCTGCCTGACGACAACACGCCCGGCGCGGCGGCGCTGGTGGCCGGCGATCTGAATGGCGATGGCCGTGACGACCTCGTCGTCGTCGGCATCGACGGCGTGATCACGTGGCGGACCAACCGCGGCGCCACGACACTCGGCGGCACGGACTTCGGTCCTGACGCGAGCCTCGACGATCTGGCCTGGCTCGCGGAAACGACGCCGCCCCACGCGTGGTACCGGCTGCCGGCTGCGCGCGCGCTCGACGCCGACGGCGACGGCGACCAGGACGTCCTGCTCGCGGGCACGGTGCACGAGCGCGGGACGGACACGGCCTTGGCGTCGTTCGCCATGTTGTTCCGCAATCTCGGCAATGGCGGTTTCGTCAGCGTGCGTCGCAAGTTCGCCGGCAACGTCGTCGACGCTGCGTTCGCGGACTTCGACCGCGACGGCGACTTCGAGCAGCTCGTGGTGCTCGTCGAGGTCGGCGCGGCCGGCGCGTTCGCCAACGAGGTGCGCCACTTCAGCTTCGGCGGCAGCTCGTTGCTGCAGGTCGGCAGCTCGATCCCGCTCGGGCCCGGCCGCGCGACGGCGCTGGCCCTGGCGGACGTCGACGGCGACCACCAGATGGACTACGTCGTCGCGCAGAACGTGTGGTCCGGCGGACGCACGAACGGCGGCATCGCTTGGTACGGCGGCAATGGCCAGGGCCAGTTGCTCGTCGGCGCATGGGGCACGATCCCGCTGCCCGGGAACGGCTCGGGCCTCGGCGACCCGATCGTCGCGCTGCTCGCGGGCGATTGGAACCAGGACGGCTTCGACGATCTCGCCGCCGTCCGCGCCTTCGTCAGCGTCACCATGAACGCGACCGCCTTCCTGCCTTCGACCGCGCCGAGTGAACTGCTCGTCGCGTGCGGCCCCGGCCTGCCCTACGCGCCGTCGACCGCGCTGCCGCTGCCCGGCACGCACGACGCCTTGTCGCTGGCGCTGCCGCCAGCATTCCAGCGGCCGCTCGACCTGCTGCCGGGACTGCTGCGCCCGCTCGACCTCAAGCGCGACGGCGCGCCGGACCTGCTGGTCCTAGCACTCGACGCCGCCACCAGCGGCGGCAGCATGGCGGTCATCGCCAACGACGCGCCGCTCGCGCCGGGCGCGCCGCGCCTCGACGCCCTCGGCGAAGGCACCGGCGGCGCGCCGCTCCACGCCGCGCGCCTGGGCTTCGACGGCGGTGCGCCGCGCATCGGCAATGGCGGCTTCCGCTGCACGCTGCAGAACGTGCAGGGCGGCTGCCTCGCCGGCCTGATCTGGGGCTGGTTCGGCTACGCCGACCTGTTCCCGGTCAACGGCTTCATGATGCACCTGATGCCGTCCGAGTTCGGCGTCGCGTCGCTGACCAGCGGCACGGCCGCCGGCGAGGGCTTCGCGACCTTTGCGCTGCCGATCCCGAACGACCCGGCGCTGGTCGGCGAGTTCGGCGCCTTCCAGTACGTGTACTACGACCACGTCGCCGGCGCGTTCGGCGGCTCGCAGGGCGCGAGCCTCTGGATCGGCCAGTAGGCCGCTCCTCGCCGTTGCGCACGCCGCGTCGGCCCACCACCATGGGCCGACGATGACGACGATCGCATTGCTCGGGACCGGCCTGCTCGGGTCGGCCATGGTCGAGAACCTGCTGCAGAAGGGCTTCGCCGTGCGCGTGTGGAACCGCTCGCGCGAGAAGCTGGCCGCGCTGGTGGCGAAGGGCGCGGTCGCCGCCGCCGATCCGGCCGACTGCGCGCGCGGCGCCGACCGCGTGCACCTCGTGCTGACCGACGACGCGGTCGTCGACGCCGTGCTCGCGCAGGCGCTGCCCGGCGTCGGCCGCGGCGTGCCGGTCTACGACCACAGCACCAACCTGCCGGCCAAGGTCGCCGCGCGCTACGCGACGCTGCGCGCCCAGGGCGTGCGCTACGTCTCGGCGCCGGCGTTCATGTCGCCGACCAACGCGCGCGAGGCATCGGGCCTGCTCGTCTACGCCGCGCCCGCCGCCGAGCACGCAGCGATCGACGCCGATCTCGCGCCGATGACCGGCAAGGCGTGGTGCGCCGGCGAGCGGCCCGACCTCGCCGCCGTGCACAAGCTCGCCGGCAACTCGGTGTTCTTCGCGCTCGCGTCGGCGATGGCCGACGTGCTGTCGATCGGCGCCGGCAGCGGCGTGCCGGCCGAGCAGATGCTCGCGTTCTACGACGTGTTCAAGCCGGGCGTGGCGCTCGGCTACCTCGGCCAGCGCGTCGCCCGCGGCGGCGCTGGCCGCGCCAGCTTCGAACTGCAGATGGCGCGCAAGGACGTGCGGCTGTGCCACGAAGCAGCCGGCACGGAGCCGTTGCTGGTGCTGCCCGCCGTCGCTTCGGCGATGGATCGGGCGCTGGCGCAGGGCAAGGCGCAGAGCGACTACGCCGTCTTCACGCGCGCCTGATGGGACCGTCGGTCGGGCCGGGCGCGCGCCCCGGTCCGGCCTGCGGGTCATCCCGTGCTCGCTTGCGCCGTGCCGCCTCGGCATACTCCCCGCTGCTGCATTCCAGGGAGGCGGCGATGCGGGGCGAAGTTCGCGCAGCGCCGGCGGCCCATCGTTCGCCATGATCGGACCGACGCAACCAATGACGCCCACCTCCCGCCGCCGCGGACTTGCCGCGGTCTGGCTGGCGCTGGCGACCGCGTGCGCGACGGGCACGAGCGAAGCGGTCCCCGGCGAAGGCGTGTACGGCCAAGGCCCGACGCCCAAGGCGCTGCGCGGCGCCTACCCGCACAACCGGCCCAAGATCGGCCCGCCGCCGCCCGGCTACTGGCGCATCCGCGCCGACGCCGCGCCGGGCTTCGTCGACGGCCAACCCGGCCTCGCGCCGACGGACACGCCGACGTGGACGTTCCTCGGTCCGCGACCGATCACCGGCGAGTACTGGAGCGGCGGCGGCAACGCCTCGGGCCGCGTCGTCTCGGTGGCGACGCACCCGACCAACCCGCTGGTGGTCTACGCCGCCAGCGCGTCGGGCGGCCTGTGGCACACCATCGACGGCGGCGCCACGTGGAACTGCCTCACCGATGCGCTGCCGACGCTGACCGCCGGCTGCGTCGTGCTCGACCCGCAGGATCCCAACGTCGTCTACCTCGGCACCGGCGAGTACTCGGTGTCCTCCGGCGGCGACGGCCTGTTCCGCAGCGGCGACGCCGGCGTCACGTGGACGCGCGTCGGCACGCGCCTGCAGATCGGCGCCAACACCAGCCGCGTCGCCGTCGATCCGACCGACGCACTCGTCTTGCACGTCACCTCCGACGCCGGCTACAGCCGCACCGACGACGGCGGACTGACGTGGACGCGGCCGATCCCGGGCGCTTGCTCGGATCTCGCGCTCGACCCGCTGACGCCGGCGAACGTCTACGTCGCCAAGGCCGGCGACGGCGTCTACAAGTCGACCGACGGCGGCGCGACGTTCGCGCGCCTCGGCGCCGGCCTGCCGAATCCCGGCTCCGGCCAGAGCCGCATCGCGCTGGCGATCGCCGCGAGCGCGCCGAACACGCTGCACGCGTCGTTCGTCGACGCGCAGACCAACGGCCTCTACGGCCACTTCGCGACCAGCAACGGCGGCGCGGCGTGGACGCCGATCACGACGGTCCCCAACTACCCGAGCCCGCAGGGCTGGTACGACCTGACGCTCGCGATCAGCCCGACCGACCCCAACGTCGTCGTCGCCGGCGGCGTGTTCCCGCTGTACTCGCCCGCCGGCCTCGTCTACTCGCAGGACGGCGGCGCGACGTGGCAGGACATCACGCTGCTCGCCGGCCAGCGACCGCATCCGGACTTCCACGCCATCGCGTTCGGCAGCGACGGCGCCTTGTGGACCGGCACCGACGGCGGTGTCTGGAAGCTGCAGAACGGCGGCTGGATCAACACCAACGCGACGCTCGGCGTGACGCAGCTCTACCACGTCGCCGTGCATCCGACGTCGCCGCAGACGCTGGTCGGCGGCACGCAGGACAACGGCGCCGCGCTGCGCACGACCAGCGACGCGTGGCCGCAGGTGCTCTACGGCGACGGCGGCTTCTCGACGTTCGACTTCGTCGACCCGACGCGACAGTACCTCACCTACATCTACCTCGAGGTCTATCGCCGCTCGTCGACGGGCTTCGTCAACATCACCGGCCCGTGGAGCGGCGAGCCGCGCGAGTTCATCGCGCCGATGGTGATGGACCCGAACGACGCCAACACGCTGCTCGGCGGCACGCACCGCGTCTGGCGCACGAACGACGCGTCGACGGCGGCGACGTGGGCGCCGATCAGCGCGCCGTTCCCGGGCACGATCACCGCGATCGCGGTGGCGGCGAGCGACTCGCTGACGATCTACGTCGGCACGTCGGTCGGCGCGGTGCACGCCACCTTCGACGGCGGCGCGACGTGGACCAACCGCTCCGCCGGCCTGCCCGGCTACGAGATCACCGACTTCGCCATCGATCCGACCGACGCGACCGTCTGCTACGTCGGCGTCGCGCGTTCGTTCAGCGACCGCGTGTTCCGCACCGACGATGGCGGCCTGACGTGGCTGCCGGCGTGCGGCTCGCTGCCGGTCGGCCTGACGCCCAAGGCGCTCGCGGTCGACTGGCGCCTGCAGCCGCGCCACCTCTACGTCGGCACCGGCGCGGGCGTGCAGGTGTCGACGGACGGCGGCGCGAACTGGACGGCGGCGAACGCCGGCATGCCGAACGTCAACGCCACCGACCTCGTCGTGCGCGATTACGACCGTTCGATCGTCGTCGCGACCTACGGCCGCGGCGTCTACGCCGGCCCGCTCGCCGACTGCGGCACGTTCCTCGCGTACGGCGCGCCGACGCCGGGCGCGACCGCCGCGCCAGGCTTGACCGCCAGCGGCTGTGCCGCGCCGGGACAGTCGTTCACGATCACGACCAACGGACCGCCGAACAACCTCGGCGTGCTCGCCGTCGGCTTCGCACCGCAGTCGGTGGTGTGGAACGGCCTGCTGCTGCTGCAGTCGCTCGACGTGACGGTGACCGAGATGCTCGACGCCACCGGCAAGGCGGCGCTGACCTTCCCGGTGCCGCCGATCACGGGGCTGAGCGGCCTGCATCTCTACTTCCAGTGCGCGGTGCTCGACGCGTCGACGCTGTCGGGCTTCGCCGCCTCGGCCGGCCTCGACGTCACGATCCCCTGAGCGCGCGGCACGAAGCGCCCTGCGTCAGCGACGACGTGCGGTAGCCGGTCCACGCGAGCGCGCCGACCAGCGCGAAGCCGGCGTCCGCGAGCATCTGCCGGAGCGACCGCTCCGACACCGCGCCGGCCACTCAATCGGACCAGGCGCCGGCGCGCGCGACCGCCGACGGATCGGCGCCGGGATCGACGAGCATGTCGCACAGTCGCAGCGCGCCGCCGGGCCGCAGCACGCGCGCGACCTCACGCAGCACGGCCGGCTTGTCGACGCAGAGGTTGAAGGCGCCGTTGCTGACGACGACGTCGAAGGTGGCGGCGGCGAACGGCAGCGCCGAAGCGTCGGCGACGACGACCGTCGCGCGCGCCGCGA
>JBEITC010000121.1:0-9136 GCA_040375075.1 Planctomycetota bacterium
CCAGCGCGGCGACGCGCGCGACGCGGCGGGCGTGCAGCAGTTCGCCGACGAGCGTCAGCACGACGGCGACCGCGACGGCGGCGAAGGTCACCATGGCGTCCACCGCAGCCCGAGCTGGGCCAGCGCGTGCAGCAGCAACAGCGCGAGGCCGGCGACGCAGAACGGCAGGAACCAGTCGCACAGCTCGGCCGTGCCCTGCTCGATCCTCGCCTTGGTCATCTCGTCGATGCGCACGAACACGTCGGCGAGCGCCTTGGTGTCGTCGGGGTTGAACACCTCGCCGCCGGTGAGGCGCGCGAGGTTGACGATCTCGCCGCGCGCGTCGCTCTCCTGGATGTTGACCGCGAACAGCGTGATGCCGTCGCGCTTGAGGCGCTTGGCGATCTCGACGTCGGCGCCGTTCATCAGGTCGGAGCTGAAGCCGTCGGTGACCAGGACCATCATGCGATCCCCCTCGGCGCGCGAGGTCAGCACCTCGCGGCAGCCGAGCACGGCCTTGCCGATCTCGGTGCCGCCGAAGCCCGGGATGTCGTTCTCCGGGCGCATGAACGGGATCGAGCAGCGGAACGCGCTCGGGTCCGACGTCAGCGGGACGTAGTGCAGGTAGTTGTTGCCGAAGAACGTCAGTCCGAACGAGTCGCCCTTGCGGTAGTCGAGGAACTGGTTGATCGCCGCCATCGCCGCGTCGTAGCGCGTGCCGGCGCCGAACTTCGCCGTCATCGAGCCGGAGATGTCGACGACGAACTGGATGTTGGTCAGCGCGCGCTTCTCCTTCGGCGCCGCGAGCTCCTGCGGTTGCGCCAGCAGCAGCACGGCGACCGCCAGCAGCAGCGCCGGCAGCGACTCGCAGACGCCGAGCAGCGCGCGCACGAGGCGGCCGCTGCCGCGCGGGCCGCGGTCGTACGGCAGCACGACGCGGCCGCCCTGGCGCGTCCACGTCCACCACAACTGCAGCAGCGGCAGCGCCAGCAGCAGCAGCATCCATGGCCGGCCGAACATCAGCGCGCCTCCCCCGCCGGGCCCGGCGCGGCGACGCCGCGGTAGGGCGCCAGCAACGCCAGCAGGTCGGCCGGAGCCTGCGCGGCCGGCGCGTGCAGCCACAGTTCGACCGCGCGCAACAGCGCGCCGGCCTCGGCGTTCGCCTTGATCGCGACGATCGCGGCGTCGGCCTTCTGCTCGCCGAGGCCGAGCCGCTGCCGCCAGAAGGCGACGAGCAGGCGCTCGAGCTCGGCCTTGGCGCCGCTGCCGGCGTCGCCGCGGGCGACCGCTTCGCACAGCGGGCGAAGCCTGTCGGCGAGCGTCGGCGGCGCCGCGACGGCGACCGCTGCGGCCTTGCGCTTGCGGCCGACGAACAGGATCGCGAGCAATCCGATCGCCCACAGCGCGCCGAGCGTCCACTGCTGGCGCGAGTAGCCGTCGAGCCGCTGCGGCGCGACCGGCGCCGGCTCGCTGACCTCGCGCGCGTCCTTCGCCAGCACGCTGGTCGCCTCGACCCAGACCTCGGGCACGCCGGCGAGCGAGCTGCCGTCCTTGCGCACGAGCGCCTTGGCGAGGTCGTAGCGGCCCGGCTCGAGCGCGGTCCACTCGAGGTCGTAGCGCAGCATCTCGCCATGCGGCCACGTGCGCAGCACGCGCAGCGCCAGCGGCGCCTTGAGCGTCGTCGGCGCGGGCACGAGCTCCGTGCCCGGCAGCACGACCTGCTCGACGACCGCGCGCATGCCGACGGTGGCGGCGCGTTCGTCGCGCTTCTGCGCGAGCGACGGCGCGGCGAGCAATGCGGCGACGATGGCCGCGGCGGCGAGGCGGCTCATCGCGCCCCCCTGCCGGCGAGGCCGCGGTTGCGGAAGAACTGGCGCAGGCGGTGCACGAACGGTTGGTCGGTGCGCAGGACCATGTGGTCGACGCCGCCGCGGCGCAGGTCGTCGGCGATGCGCTGGTGGTCGACGCCCGACGACGATCCGCGGACGACGAAGCCGCGGCCGGTCTCGGCCTCCTGCGCGCGCAGGAAGCCCGCGCCGCGCAGCATCACCTCGGCCGGATCGACGAACTGAACGACGGCGACCTCGTGCTGCTGCGCCAGCAGCGCCAACGCCTGCGCCGCGCCGGGCTCGTGCAGGTCGCTGAGCACGATGACGATCGCGCGACTGCCGAGCGTCGGGCGCAGCTGCTGCAGCCGGCGCACGATGCGCGTCGACTCGTCGAACGCGTGCCGGCGCAGCTCGAGCAGCCACTGCATGACCTGGTCCTTGGCGAGGCTCGGCTCGACGCGCACCTCGCGCGAACCGAGCCCCATGACGCCGACGGGACTGGTGCGATCGAGGCAGGCGAGCGCGAGGCCGCCGGCGACGTGCAGCGCCGTCTCGTACTTGCTGCGCGCCAGCGACGAAGCCACCATCGACGCCGAGGTGTCGATCAGCAGCCACGCCGGGATGCGGCGCTGCGCCTCGTACTCCTTGACGTGCACCTTGGCCGAGCGCGCGGTGACGCGCCAGTCGATCGACTTGACCGGATCGCCGGCCTGGTAGAGCCGCGACTGCACGTAGTCGATGCCCGAGCCGAGGAAGCGCGAGCCGTCGAGGCCGTACGTCAGGTCGTCGGCGAGCCGGCGCACGGCGATCGCGAACTTGCGCGCCTGCATCGGCTCGACGGCCGGCAACCGGCCGGGCAGGTCCCGGGCCGGCACGCGTCCTTCGGTGGTTCCTGGCGTGGCCACGCGCGCGCTCACTTCGCCGACTCGCCGAGGATCTCCTGCAGCACCTGCGGGCCGGTGAAGCCGTCGGCCACCGCCTCGTAGGTCAGGCGGATGCGGTGCAGGATCACGTCCTCCGCCAGCGCGTAGAGGTCCTCGGGCAGCACGTAGTCGCGGCCGTGGATCAGCGCGCGGGCGCGCGAGGCCTTGACCAGCGAGATGCCGGCGCGCGGGCTGCAGCCGAGCGCGAGCTTGGGGTGCTTGCGCGTGTGGTTGACGATCGCGACGCAGTGTTCGAGGAACGCGTCGCTGACGTGCACCTGGGTGACGTCCTCCATCGCGCGCACCAGCTGCTCGCTGCTGCCGGTCGTCTGCTCGCCGAGCACGTCGAACTCGGTGCGCGCGACCGCGCCCTTGCCGTCGCGGCGGACGCCGAGCTGGGTGTTGCGGCGCAGCACCTCCTTCTCCTGCTCGGCGGTCAGGTACTCGAGCCGGTGCAGCAGCATGAAGCGGTCGAGCTGCGCCTCCGGCAGCTCGAACGTGCCGGCCTGCTCGACCGGGTTCTGCGTCGCGATCACGAGGAACGGCGCCGGCAGCGGGTACGTCGTGTTGCCGATCGTCACGCGCCGCTCCTGCATCGCCTCGAGCAGCGCGCTCTGCACCTTCGGCGCGGCGCGGTTGATCTCGTCGGCGAGCAGCAGGTTGGTGAAGATCGGCCCCTTGTGGGTGCGGAACTCGTGCGTCTTCTGGTCGAGGATCTCGCTGCCGACGATGTCCGACGGCAGCAGGTCGATGGTGAACTGGATGCGCGCGAACGCGAGGTCGACCGTCTTGCTGACGGCGGCGACCAGCAGCGTCTTGGCGAGGCCGGGCACGCCCTGCAGCAGCAGGTGGCCCGAGGTCAGCAGGGCGATCAGCACGCGCTCGACGACGACGTCCTGGCCGACGACGACCTTGCCGACGCGCGTGCGGATCTGGTCGAGGAACTGCCGGGTCTCGGGGAAGCGCGGGGCGGCGACGGCTTGCGGAGAGGTCATGGCGGGGCGGGCGGACGGCGTGGGAAGGATCGGGTGAGGGGAACGGATCAGCCGACGCGGCGGATCCACTTCTCGGCGAGCGCGCGCAGGTCGAGCGCGGGGTCGTCGGCGCGGCCGAAGCAGGCCGCCTCGATGCGGGCCTGGTCGTCCGCCAGTTCGCGCTGGCCGGGGGCGTCGAGCCGCACGCGCGCGGCGACGGCCGCCAGCACGGCGAGCGTCGAGAACGGCGTGACCTGCTCCGGCAGCGCGATCGCCGGGCCGGCGGCGGGGCCGGCCGCCTTCGCCTGGCTGAGGAAGAACCAGCCGAAGTACGCGGCGAACGCCGCGGCGAGCACGAAGTACGCCCACAGCGGGTCGGCGGCCGCGACCTGGCCGAGCGCGACCTGCGGGTCGACGGTGGCGAGGTCGGCGTCGTCGTAGCGCTGGTAGACGGCCTTGCAGCCCTCCACCTTCGGCTCGCCGAAGGTGAACGTCGTCGGCGGCGCGCCGCCGTCCGCCGGCTCGAGCGAGAGCAGCCAGACGCGCTCGCTGACGATGCCGTCGCGCTCCTCCGCGAAGCGCGACACCGACGCGCCCTGGTCGTCGGTCTTCTTGACGCGGAAGCCGGGCAGGTCGAGCCGCAGGATCGCGTCGAGCGCCGGCACGAGGCCCTTGGCCTTCGCCTTCACCTCGAGCGTGATCTTGCCCTCGTCGGCCTTGCGCTGGTCGAGCAGCTGCGTGACCTCGAGGTCGGCGAACGGCCGCGGCTCGGCGGCCGCCGCCGCGTCGAGCACGACGGGCGAGCTGGCGACCGGCAGGATGGTGAAGCCCGACGTGTCGAGGAAGTCGAAGTCGAGCTTGATCTCGGGCACGCAGTCGACCTGCGGGCCGCGCGCCTTCAGCAGCAGGTAGGCGTACGGGCTGCGACGCCACGACGGGTCGTCGGTCGGCGCGCTGTCCATGCCCTCGCTGTTGAAGGTCACCGACAGCACCTCGAAGTGCTCGTCGAGCGCAGCGCTCGCGGCCTCCTGGAACTTGTCGCGGTAGTTCTCGAGCGGCCGGCCGTAGTTGTAGGCGTACGGCTGGTTGTTCTGGTTCGTCGCGTACTTCTGGAAGCCGCCGCTCTCGCGCTCGATCTCCGGCGAGTGCGCGATGTCGACGCGCAGGCCGAACGGCTGCGTGCCGACCTGCGTCGAGCCGTCGACGCTGGCGACGAGCTTCAGCTCGCCGAGCAGGTCCTGGTAGTAGTCCCAGACCTTCTTCGCCTCGACCGCCTGCGGATGGTCGCCGCACACCTCGAAGCCGGCCTCGAGGTAGCGGAACTTGATCTGCGGCTTCACCGCCGACATGCGCGTGAACAGCTGGTTCGCGAACATGCCGAGGTGGCGCTCGCGCGCGCCGGCGGGCAGCGCGTCGATCGCCGCGCGGATCAGCGGCAGCTGCGAGGCGGCCAGCACGGTGTCCTCGTCGACGGCGCCGAGGTCCGAGGCGCCGAGCGCGGCGTAGAACCACGCGTCGAACGGCCGGATCGTCTCCTGGTCGACGCGCAGCGCGCCGACGGTCTCGGCGTAGTGCCTGGAGCCATCCGCGAACAGGTCGAAGGCCTTGCGCCGCGCCTCGGCGAAGCCGCTGTCGCGCTTCTGCTCCTTGGCGAAGTTGTTGCCGTCGTGCAGCAGCGAGGCGACCACCGCGAGCAGCGCCCAGTGGCGGCCGCGCGCCTGCAGCGCCTGCTGCGCGATCGCCAGCGCCGTGGCGTAGCCCTTCTGCACCTCGGCGAGCGTCTCCTTCTGCGAACGCTTGGTCTTCTGCTGCTCCTGCACCGCCGGCATGCGCCAGACGGTGGCGAGGTTGCGGCGCATGGTCGCGAGCAGCTCGCCGAGCAGCACCGGGTCCATCGCGCCGACGTCGCCGAAGACCTTCTGGATGGTCTCCAGGCGGTAGACCTCGGCGACGCTGTGCGCGCCGACGAAGGCCTGCGTCAGCAACTGCTCGTCGACGCCGCCGATCGGCAGACCGCGCAGGCGCTCGACCCAGTCGCCCAGCTCGGCGAGGTTGCGCTGCTGCTTGCTGCGCGTCAGCGGGATGCCGTTGGAGCGCTGGTCGAAGCCGTACATGAACATGTACGGGTTGGTGCGCGAGCCGCCGTTGGCGTTCGGATTGTGCGTGCGCGTCCACACGCGCAGGAACTCGTTGGCGAGCTCCTTGCACAGCCGCGGGTTGCTGGCGCCGAGCCGCTCGATGAACGGGAAGGCCTTCTCCGGCTCGTTGACCTTGAGGAACAGCTGCGCCGAGACGGTGGCGAAGTGCGGTTGCAGCGCCTCGGGCAGCAGCGCCGCCCATTCAGCGGCCGGCTGCGCCTCGACGAGGTCCGCCGGCTCGATCGCCTGCACCTGGCCGCCGCCGCCGCGCCGACGCTGCGTGTAGAACATGTTGCCGAACTCGT
Source organism: Planctomycetota bacterium (assembly GCA_040375075.1). Taxonomy (GTDB): domain Bacteria; phylum Planctomycetota; class UBA1135; order UBA1135; family UBA2386; genus UBA2386. The sequence continues at coordinate 6,149 of JBEITC010000121.1, forward strand.
CGCGGTCGAGGACCGGGCCGAGCATGTCGGACTGCGAGTTGGCTTGGCTGTACGACGCCTCGACGATCCAGCCCGACGCCAGCAGGCCGAGCGTCGGCCGCCACTGCTCGGCGAGCTGCGGCGCCTTGGCCAGCACCGCCTCGACGGCGGTCTTCTGCAGCTTGAGCCCGTTGGCGCGGTAGGCGACGTCGCCCGGCCGCTCGCTGAAGCCCTTCGCGACCTGGCCGCCGATCGTCGCGACGATCTCCATGCCGCGCTCGGGGCGCGCGGTGAAGCTCTCGGCGAGCCACGCCGGCCCGAGGTCGGCGCGCACCTTCGGCGCCAGCTCGACCGCGCGCCGCAGCGCCTCGGCCTTCTCGGTCTCGCCGATGTCGCCCTTCGCGAGCGCCGCCTGCGTCACCGTCCACGCGGTCTCGAGGTGCTCGTTGCGCTTCTCCTTCTGGAAGAGGGCGAGCGCGTGCCGCGCCATCAGGTTGAGCGCCTCGCGGTCGTTCTGCGCCTCGGCCTCGGCGAGCGTCGGCAGGAACGGCCCCATCTCGACCTCCTGGCCGATCGCCGACAGCAGCAGCGCCGCCTCGCGACGGTCGAGCCGCTGCTCGGCCGCCGGCTTCTGCGTCTCCGCGGCGAGCTGGGCCAGCAGCACCTCGAGCACGCTGCCGGCCTCGAGCGCGCGCTGCACGATCGGCGCGAGCGCGGCGACCCGCTTCTTGTCGAAGCCGCCCGGCGCGAGGCCGGCGAGCGCCAGCGCGTCGTCGAAGCTGAAGCGGTTCTTCTCCTGCAGGTTCGGCGGCACGCGCTGGTCTTCCTGGCGCGGCGGCGGATTGAGCAGCGCCTTGAGGAAGTGCTCGTAGCAACCACCTCGCTCCTTCTCCGGCAGCGTCGCGAGGAACGGGCCGACCGCTTCCCAGCGGCCGAGCGTGACGGCGCGCTGGACCATCTCGCACTCACGCTGCAGCTTCTTCTCGGCGAGTTGCTGCTCGTTCGCGGCGACGACCGGCTTGGCGCCGGGCGCTGGCGCCGGCGTGCGCGCAGCGGCGATGGCCTGCTCCAGCTCGGCGCGCAGCTCCGGCGGCGCTTCGCCACCGAGTTGCGCCAGCATCGCCGCGAGTTCTTCGGCCGATGGCTTGCCTTCGACGGCCTCTTCGCTGGCCGCGGGCGGCGGCGCAGGCGGCGCCTCCGGCGCTTTCGCGCCAGCCGGCTGCGGCTTGTCCTTCTCCTCGGCCGGGTCGTACGGCTTCAGCTCGGGCAGCGACCACGCCTGCAGGATGCTGGAGGGCCGGCGGTCCCACGGCAGCTGCTTCCACTTCTGCACGCGCTGGTTGGCGCTCGCCGCGGCGGCCGCGGCGGCGGGATCCTGCGGCGCTGCGTTCGCCATCGCAGCGGTCGGATCGACTGCCTCGGCTGCCTCGGCCGGCGACGCGCCCGCCGACATGATCAGCGGCTTGCCGACGACGGTCGTCGCGCGCGTCGCGGTCGCGGCCGTCGTGCCCGTCGCCGGCAAGGTCACGGACGACGCGCCCGAGGCCGGCCGCAAGATCGCAGGACGGGCCGGTACGGGCTGCTGCGCGGACAGCGACGGCGACGACGACAGCAGCGCGGCGACAGCGGCGGCAACCGCGGCCGGAAGGGGCAGGCGCGAGGCGTTCAGCATGGCAGGTAGGGTCCTCGAAGGCGGCGACAGTACCACCAGCGTCCAGGCGAACGAGGACGGGTTCGTCCCGACTCGGTCAGTCGGCGGCGACGGCGTCGAGCCGCGGCACGAGGCCGGACAGGTCGACGTGGCGGGCGGCGGCGACGGTTGCCCGGCGGCAGTACTCCCGGCGCGGGATCGTGTAGGCGCCGAGCGTGGCGAGGTGCTCGGTGACGAACTGCACGTCGAAGAGCTCGACGCCGGCGGCGAACAGCGAGCGCACCAGCGCGACGAGCGCGACCTTCGACATGTCGGTCGCGCGGTGGAACATCGACTCGGCCGCGAACAGCGCGCCGACCTGCACGCCGTACACGCCGCCGACCAGTCGCTCGCCCTGCCAGACCTCGAGGCTGTGGGCGTGGCCGAGTTCGTGCAGGCGGACGTACGCCGCCAGCATCTCCGGCAGGATCCAGGTGCCCCCTTCGCGGCCGCGGCCACACTCGCCCATCACGCGCTCGAAGCACGCGTTCCACGTCAGCGTGAAGCCGCCGCGACGGACGGTCTTCTGCAGGCTGCGCGCGACGTGCAGTCGCGCCGGGTCGAGCAGCGCGCGCGGGTCGGGGCTCCACCACAACGGCACCGTCTCCTCGGAGTACCACGGGAAGACGCCACTGCGGTACGCGAGCAGCAGCCGCTCGGGCTCGAGGTCGCCGCCGAACGCGACGAGGCCCTCGGCGTCGTAGTCATTGGGGTCGGGAAAGCGCCCCGGCGGCCGCGGCGCCAGCAGCAGCGGCTGGACGGCGCGCTTCTTCATCCGCGTTCCTTGAGCCGGCGCAGCGCGGTGTGCTGGTCCTCGCGGTCGGCGAGTTCGAGCACCTCGATGTCGCCGTCGTCGCGATGGCGGAAGTAGACGCGCAGGCCGAGCGATGCGCGCAGGCTCCACGTGTCCTGGCCGCCGAGCTGCTTGACCTCGAGGCCGGGGTAGCCGTGGCCCTCGGTGCAGAACAGCAGCACCGCCTGGATCGCGCGCTCGACCGCCTTGCGGTCCTTGTGCTCGAGCGACTTGTAGAACGACGGCAGGAAGCGCGGCAGCAGGAAGCGCCGCTCGTCCTTCACCACGGGCTCCGGCTGCGGCTTGCGCCGGCGCTTGCCCTTGGGCAGCAGCGCGTCGAGCTCGGCGACCTCGGCCTCGAGCTCGCGGACGCGCGTCTGGCCGACGGCGAGCTGGCGACGCAGGGCGCGATCGGCCTCGCGCAAGCCTTCGCAGTCGCTCTCGGTGTCCTTCAGCTGGCGCTGCAGTTCCTTGACGTCGCGCGGCGGCGGCGGCGGCGCTGGCGCCTTCGGCGCGGCCGCCTCGG
>JBEITC010000343.1:0-4511 GCA_040375075.1 Planctomycetota bacterium
CTGCACGCGCGCATGGTGCAGGGCTCGGCGCAGCAGGCGCTGTCCCGCCTGCCCGAGGCGCTGGACACCATGACGGCGGCAGCGGCGCTCTGCGCGGCCGGCCTGCAGGCCCGGCCGGACGACGCCGAGCTGCACGCGGACGCGGTGACGCTGGCGCGCGCGCGCGGCTTCCTGCTGCGCCAGCTGCAGCGCTTCGACGAGGCCAAGGCCGCCTTCGACGAGCTCGCGCTGCGCTGGCCCGAAGCCGAACGCCGCACGCGCGGCACGCCGTCGCACGTCGTCGCCGTCGACCACATGCTGTGCGCGCTCGCCGACGAGGCCGAGATGTGCTTCCAACGCCGCGACGCCGCCGGCGTCGACGCCGCGCTCGCCCGCCGCGACGCCGTGCTCGCGGGCATCGCGGGCTTCGACAAGCCGCTGTCGACGCAACTGACCGACGCCAACGTCGAGGCGCTGCGCGCCCGTCTCGCCGGCGTCCGCGGCGACGCTGCGGCGAAGGAGGCGGCCCTGCGCCGCGCGACGCAACGGGTGCGCGACACGCTCGGCGAGTTCCCCGACCACGCCAACGCGCTGCGCCTGCTGGCGGCGATGCTCAACGAGCTCGCCGTCGCCATCGCCGCGGACGCAGCGCGCGCGGCCGAGGCGGCGCCGCTGTTCGACGAGGCGATCGCCGCGCTGCGGCAGCTGATCGCCAACGACCCCGGCGTCACCGAGAACCGCGTCAACCTCGCCGCCTCGCTCGCCAACGTCGGCAGCCGCCGGCTCGACGACGGCAAGGCGGCCGCCGCCGTCGCGCTGTTCACCGAGGCCGAGGAGCTCGCCCGCGGCGCCGTCGCGGAGGCGCCGTCGCGCAGCGGTTGGACGACCGTGCTCTACAACGCGACCTGGTTCCTCGGCCAGGCGCAGGGCGAAACCGGCGACCACGCCGGCCAGGCCGCCGCGGCCGAGCGACTCGCCGTGCTCCGGCCCGCCGACGGCAAGACCCAGCGCATCGCCGCCGGCTTGATCGCCCGTTCGCTCGCCAGCCTCGCCACCGACCAGGCCGTCGCCGCCGACGCCAAGGCCGCCGAGCGGGCGCGCCGGCAGGAGCTCGGGATGCGCTGGTTGGCCGAGGCGGCGCGCCTTGGTTGCGGCGACGTCGACTGGATCGAGACCGGGCCGGAGTTCGAACCGCTGCGGGCGCTGCTGGGCTTCGACGCCATCCTGCGGCAGTTCCAGGCCAACGCCAAGCAGGCGACCGGCGGCCGCTGAGGGGCATCCCCAGCGGCGACGCGCGGGAACCGGCCGGCGCCGACGGCGTTGCCGCGCCACCCCCGCCGCACGGCGGGGGCAACCCGCCGGTCGAACCGGCAGAATCCGTGAGCCATCGCCGCCCGCGCTTCGTTGCAGGCCGCCCGCAGGAACCCAGCATGCGCCACCCCGCTGACCGCCGCCTCCCGCTCGCCCTGTTGTCCTTCGCCGCGCTGACCGCGGCCCTGAGCGCGCAAGGCGCGCCGATCGGCTTCGAGGAGCGCTGGGCGCTCGCCGACGACCGCGCCGCGCTGGTGGCGACGCTGATCCAGGGTTCGCCCGAGTGGCACTACTGGCGCTGCCGCGAGCGGCTCGACGCGCGCGACTTCGTCACCGTGCGCAAGCTGCTGCCCGAGTGGATGGCGCGGCACGGCGACTCCGCCAACTGGCGCGAGATCCGCGACCGCGAGCTGCTGCTCGCCCACGCCAGCGACCCGCAGCGGACCTTCCAGGAACTGCGCGCGCGCTTTGGCTACGCGTACGACCAGCGCCCCGACGACCAGGCGCGGCAGGAGCCGCTGCCGACCCGCCTCGACCCGAACCTGCTGTCGCCGACGGCGCTGGCGCAGAACGCGCGCGACCGGCACCCGGGCACGGTCGACGGCTTCACCGACCTCGCGCTGCCCGGCCTCGCCGCCACCGAACTGAGCGACAGCCAGCTCGCGTCGCTGCTCGGCCGCCTGCGCCGCGCCGACGTCGACAACCTGCCGCAGCTCGTCGTGCGCAACCTGGGCACGCGCGGCGCTGCGCCGTTCGGCGCGCTGGCGGTGCACGGGCTGATGAGCCTGCCGCAGCTCGAGGAGTGCGCGCGGCTGCTGCCGGACCTGCTGCGCCAGCCCGCGTTCGTCGAGGCGTGGCTCGGCTGCCTGACGCCGTCGGCCGACACGTCGCTTGCGGAGCCGGCGACCCGCGCCGCCCACCTCGCCGAACTGTGGGCCTTCGCGCAGCGGCTGCCGGCGCAGTTCAACTCGCTGAAGGCGCACGTGCTGCACTGGCAGCTGCGCCTCGACCTGGCGCGAGGGACGCTCGACAAGGAGCGCTTCCTCGCCTACCTGCGCCTGCCGCGCCGCAGCGGCCCGGTGGCGCGCACGCACCTGCAGGCCTTCGCGCGCGCCGACGAGCACGTCGACCTCGCGCGCGCCTTCCCCACCGGCCTCGGCGCGATCGGCGACGACACGGAGCTGGTGCGCAACTGCCTCGAGCGGCTGTTCGCCGTCGAGGACGCGTTCGAGCCGTACGCCGAATGGCTGGACGGCGCCTGGGCCAAGGCCGTGCTCGCCGAGACCAAGTTGCTGCTCGGCCAGGGCGACCCGCAGCGCTGGTACGGCCTGCTCGACGACCCGGCGCGCCTCGAGGCGCTGCGCCAGCGCGTCGAGATCCGCTTCCCGGCAGAGCAGAAGACGCGCTTTGGGGCGAGCGAGAAGGTGTTGCTGCTCGTCGACGTGAAGAACGTCAAGAAGCTGGTGATGAAGGTCTTCGCCGTCGACGCGTTCCGCTACCACGTCGAGAAGCAGAAGGAGGTCGACGCGACGATCGAGCTCGACGGCGTCGTGCCGAGCTTCGAGCAGGCGCAGGACCTCGCCGACCCGGAGATCCGCCGCGTCCGCCGCACGTTCGACCTGCCGATGCTCGCCGAGCCGGGCACCTACGTCGTCGAGTTCGTCGGCGGCGGCATCAGCAGCCGCGCCGTCGTGCACAAGGGCGGGCTGCGCGCCGTCGCGCGCCTGACCGCCGCGGGCCACGCCTTCGCGGTGTTCGACGAAGCCGGCGTCCGCGTGCCGGACGCGAAGGGCTGGTACGGCGGCCGCGAGCTCGCCGCCGACGCGCGCGGCGAGATCCACCTGCCGTTCACCAGCGAGGAAGGCCCGCGCAAGCTGGTGCTCGTGCACGGCAACCGCTCGGCGATCGCGCCGTTCGTGCACCGCGCCGAGTCGTTCGAGCTGAGCGCCGGCGCGCACGTCGCGCGCGAAGAGCTGGTCGCCGGCCGCACGGCGAAGCTCGTGCTGCGCCCGAGCCTGCGCATCGCCGGCCGCGAGGTCTCGCTCGGCCTGCTCGAAGGCGGCGCGACGCTCGCGCTCTCGGCGACCGACCTCGACGGCCGCACGACGCTGCAGGAGGTCCGCCTGACCGAACTGCGCGATGGCCGCGAGCTCGCGCACGAGCTGGCGGTGCCGGAGCGCCTGCAGTCGCTGGTCGTCGGCCTGCGCGGCAAGGTGAAGGGCCAGGACGGCAAGCTGGTCGACGTCGCCACCGGCTCGACGCGTTTCCACGTCAACGGCATCGACCAAGGCGCCGGCACCGCCGCGCCGCTGCTGCTCGCGACGCCGGACGGCTTCGCGCTCGAGCTGCGCGGCAAGGACGGCGAGCCGAAGGCCGGCCGCGTCGTCGGCGTGACGCTGGAACTGCGCGACTACGTGTTTCCGGCGCAGGCGGGGCTGCAGACGGACGCCGCCGGCCGCATCGCGCTCGGCAGCCTGCCCGGCGTGACCGCGGTGACGGTGACGATGACCGGCTTCCGCGGCCGCTTCGCGCTGCCGCAGCCGCGCGCCACCTGGCCCGCGGCCCTGCACGGCCGTGTCGGCGAGACGCTGCGCCTGCCGTGGCGCGGCGACGGCACGGAGCCGTCGCGCGTCGACCTCTCGCTGTCGGACGACCGCCTCGACCGCTTCGGCAACCTCGCGGTCGCCGGCGGCTTCCTCGAGCTGCGCGGCCTGCCTGCCGACGACTTCACGCTCGTCGACCACGTCACCGGCGAGCGCGTCGTCGTGCGCGTGACCGACGGCGCTGCGAGCGACGGCTGGCTCGCCAACGGCGAGCGCGTCCTCGAAGCGAGCGATCCGGCGCCACTGCAGCTGCAACCGCTCGCGGTCGAGGGCGACGAGCTCGTCGTGCGCGTCGCCAACGCGACGCCCGACACCCGCGTGCACGTCGTCGCGGCGCGCCACGTGTTCGGCAGCGAGCCGTTCGCGGCGCTCGCAGCGCCAGCGCCGCTGCCGGCGCAGGTGGAGTACGCCGCGCCGATCGACTGCCAGTTCGAGTCGGGCCGCCAGCTCGGCGACGAACTGCGCTACGTCATGGAGCGCCGCTTCCAGACGAAGTACCCCGGCAACATGCTCGCCCGTCCGGGCCTGCTGCTGAACCCGTGGGCGACGCAGGACACGACCAACGACGCCGTCGGCATCGGCGGCGGCGAAGGCCGGCGCTATGGCGGCCGCGGCGGC
>JBEITC010000223.1:0-6381 GCA_040375075.1 Planctomycetota bacterium
CCGGTCTCGAGCACGCTCACGCACGACGTGCCGGCGCGCGGCGCCCACCTGTACGAGCGCGACACCGACGAGTTCGAGGTCGGCGTCGCCAATCCGCGCGTGCGCCTGGAGTGGTTCCTGCAGGCCGGCCGCGACGAGAAGCCGCACACGTGGCGCTTCCTCGCGGCGAACGACGCCAACGGCCCGGCGGGCTTCGAGCAACCGGACTTCGACGACGCGGCGTGGGAGCAGGGCCAAGGCGAGTTCGGCAACGACTTCGGCAAGAACCCGGCGCAGCGCGCCGCGTGGAAGTCGCCGGCGCTGTGCCTGCGCACCAAGCTCGAGCTCGGCAGCAAGAAGCCGCGCGCGCTGGTCTTCCGCGTCGACCACGACGACGGCATCCGCGTCTGGCTCAACGGCAAGCAGGTGGCCGCCAACGACGGCTACGGCCGCAATCGCTGGTACGTCGTCGTCGGCAAGCCGCTCGACGCGTGGCAGGCGGGCGCCAACACGCTGGCGGTGCGCTGCACGCAGATCGGCGGCGCGCAGTACCTCGACCTCGCCGCCGCCGCCGTGCACACGCTGCCGGCCGGCGTGAAGTCGCCCGAGGAGCTGACGCGCGCGCTGCACGACGAACAACGCCAGGGCAACGAGCTGCGCCAGCAGTTCTGCGGCCCGATGCGGCCGCCGGCCGTGCTGCTGCAGGGCGAACTCGACGGCGCCGGCCAGTCCGTCAAGCTGCCGCCGTCCGATCTGCGCGACCTCGCCTTCTGGGCCGCGATGGACCTGCGACCGGGCCTCGCCGGCGGCGCCGTCGACGCCGAGATCGGCCGCGTCTGGCGCTTCGGCGACGTGCGGCTGCGCGGCACGGCGTCCGCGGTCGCCGCCGACGGCTGGCAGTCGCTGGACCTCGCCGCCCGCCACGAGGCGAGCCTGGAACTGCGCGGCGAGTCGCAGCGCTTCGTCGACATGCACGTGCGCCGCGAGGTCGTCTTCGGGCTCGACGCGCGGCTGCAGATCCGCCGCCGCATCGAGCACAAGGATGGCCGCGCGCGGGTCGCCGAGTTCGCCGCGACGCTGCAGGGCAAGGTCCTCCGCGGCAAGGACCTGCGCGAACTCGCCGGGACGATCGCGCAGCGCGAGACGTGGCGGCACAAGGACACGCGCGACGGCCAGGACGGCAAGTTCCGGGCAGCCGTGCAGGAAGCACTCAAGAAGGGCACCGCGAAGCTGCGCGAGCGCCTGCAGAACCCCGACGGCGGCGACACGTCGCCGCAGCCGGACGACGGCCCCAACAGCTTCCACAGCGGCCGCCTCGCGCTCGGCCTGCTGGCGCTCGTGAAGGGCGGCGTGCCGAAGGACGACGAGGTCGTGCAGAAGGGCCTCGCCTCGCTGCGCAAGCGCACGCTGATCGACACCTACTCGCTCGGCAACGCGCTGATGCTGATGGACACGCTGCACGGCGGCGGCGGCGCGGAGGGCGTCGTCAAGGGCGCGCCGGCGCCAAGGCGCAACCTGCCGCCCGAGGACATGGCCTTGGTCCGCAAGTGGACCGAACGGCTGCTGGCCAACCTCGACACCCGCGGCGACGCGACCGAGCTGCTGCGCTTCAACTACACGGCCGGCGACCGCTTCGACAACTCGGTCAACCAGTACGGCCTGCTCGGCATGTACGCGGCGCAGCAGTGCGGCGTCGAACTGCCGCCGACGGCATGGCAGGCAGCGGCCAACGGCGTGCTCGCGTCGCAGACCGAAGGCGGCGAGAAGATGGTCATCGACCTGACGGACTTCAAGACGCTGCGCGAGATGCAGGCCGACCCCGACTTCGTGCGCACCGGCACCCGACCGACGTCGCGCGTGCGCGGCTGGAGCTACGAAGAAGGCCGCGCCAACGGCGAGTCGGCGTCGACCTGGGGCGGCATGACCTGCTCGGGCATCACCGGCCTCGCCATCTGCGAGGCCGGGCTGATGGCCCAGGACGCGAGCAAGCGCGGCAAGTCGCTGGCCGAGGTCCGGCGCGCGCGCGAGGACGGCTTCGCGTGGCTCGCCAAGCACCTGACCGTGCGGCACCAGCCCGGCGACATGCACCGCCAGCACCACTGGCTGTACTACTACCTCTACGGCCTCGAGCGCGCGGCGATGCTGTCGGGCGTGGCGCTGATCCAAGGCCGCGACTGGTACTTCGAGGGCGCGATGGTGCTCATCGGCTTGCAGGCCGCCGACGGCGAGTGGCCGGGGCAGCCGCACCACGAGTCGGAAGCGATCTACCGCGACGCCATGGCGATCCTGTTCCTGAAGCAGGGCACGCCGTCGGTCGCCCCCATCACCGGCAAGTGATCCCGATGCCCAAGCCGACGCCGCGCACCGCCGTCCTGTTCGCCGCCACCGCGTTCGCCCTGCTCGCCGGTTGCGCCGGCGCGCCCGACGCCGCCGCGACCGGCCCCGCGTGGCAGCCGCTGTTCGACGGCAAGGGCCTCGGCGCCTTCGCATCGACCGACTTCGGCGGGCAAGGCGAGGTCGCTGTCCGCGACGGCGCCCTGGTCCTCGGCATCGGCAGTCCGCTGACCGGCGTCACCTGGACGGGCGAACCGCCGGCCGGCAGCTACGAGCTCGAGGTCGTGGCCGCGCGCGTGCAGGGCGGCGACTTCTTCTGCGGCCTGACGTTTCCGGTCGGGCAGGACCACCTGACCCTGGTGCTCGGCGGCTGGGGCGGCTCGCTGTGCGGCTTCTCGAGCCTCGACGGCAACGACGCCGCCCACAACGACAGCCGCTGCATGCGCGGCTTCGCCGACGGGCAGGACTACACGGTCCGCGTGACGGTCACGCCCGAGCAGGTGGCGGCGACCCTCGACGGCCAGCCGCTGTGCGCCATCGACCCGCGCAAGCATGCGTTGTCGCTGCGGCCCGAAGTGCGACTCGGTCGTCCGCTGGGGCTGGCGTCGTTCGCGACCGAATCGGCGATCCGCCAGTTCCGCTGGCGGCCGCTCGGCCGCTGACGTCCCGCCGCTGCCAACGGCGCATCCGCCGCCCCACTGCGCGGCGAACCGTTGCGGCGCGGCGCAGACGCCCGCGTAACTCGTGCGTCACGGCAAACTAGGCGTGGTGACAGCCCTGCCATCGCCGTTGCCGCGAGCTATCCTCTCCGGACTGCCTCTCCGTTCGCCACTCCACCAACCATGACCAAAACGTCTTGTCTCGTGCTCGCCGTCGCCGCCGTCTGCGGCGATCTGCTCGCGCAGTCGAACGAACGCGGCGTCGGCTACGACGCGGCGCTCGCCAACATCAGCAGCGCCACCTACTACGGCCGCCGCGGCGCGGCCTATCCCGGCGGCGAGATCGGTGTCGCGTTCCAGAACCAGCTCTGCAACCCCGGCTCCGTGCCGGTCGAGTGGCGTTCGCCGGGCGGCAGCATCGGCAGCAACATCCTGACCGACCACCCGAAGTTCGGCTTCCTGGTCGCGCGTGAGGTCAACGGCCGCCTCGTGCAGATCTCCGACTGGAGCTACTGCAAGCACGCGTTCCTTTCGCTCAACAGCGCGTCGGTGTCGCCGTGCCTTGGCGGTTGCGTCATACCGCCCGCCGGCGGCGCGCAGCTCGGCGTGAAGTGCTCGGACATCTACAGCGCCGGCAACAACGCGTCGCGCACGTACCTCGGCCCGCCCGCCGAGATCAACCCGTGGCTCGGCACGTGGCCGGCGGTCGGCAGCTACTTCGACGTCGGCGAGGCCGCCGGCGCCTCGGACGGCCTGCGCAGCCTCAACACCTCGGGCTTCGACTCGGTCAAGAACCGCGTGACCATCCGCGAAGCGGACATCGCTGGCGGCGTCAGCTCGGGCCTCTACTTCGCGATCCACGTGATCTGCGAAGGCGAGCGCGTCGAGAACCGTGGCAACAACATCATGTCGCGGCCGTTCACGCTGGCGTGGAACGGCACGTCGTGGACGCCGACGACGACGGGCACCGCGTCGTTCGGCTCGATCCTGAGTCGCTGGCCGGGCGCGACGGTCACCGAGGGCAGCAACGGCGGCACCGGCACTCTCGCCGACCAGGACGGCCGCTTCGCGGTCGCCGTCAAGGTCACCGGCCCGACCAACGGCATGTGGCGCTACGAGTACTGCGTCCACAACATCGACAACAACCGCGGCGGCGCGACGTTCAGCCTGCCGGTCTGCCCGACCGGCCGCGTGCAGAACATCGGCTTCCGTGACATCGACACCAACGCGCTGAACGATTGGACGTCGTCGGTGTCGGGCGGCCGCATCACCTGGACGGCGCCGGCGACCAACCCGCACAACTGGAACTCGCTCTACAACTTCTGGTTCGACAGCGACGTCGCGCCGGGCACGGGCACGGCGACGATCGACCAGGCCCGCGTCGGCCCGGGCGCGCTGACGGTCAACGTGCAGACGACCGCCCCGACGCTCCAGCCCGCCGTCTACCTCGGCGCCGGCTGCGGCACGCCGGGTGGCAGCCTGTACGTCAACAGCCTGCCGACGGCCGGCAACGCCTCGTTCGCCCTGCAGGCGACCGGCGCGCCGAACTCGTTCGTGCTGGTCGTCTTCAGCGGCACGGCTGGCAACACGCCGGTCGCGCCGGGCTGCTCGGCCTACGTCGACCTGCTGTCGTACGGCACCGTCGGCCTGTACGCGACGGACGCGACCGGCCTCGCCACCGCGCCGATCCCGATCAACGCGGCGCAGGCTCCGGCCGACCTGACGTTCCAGGGCGCGCCGTTCCTCGCCGGCGGTCCGGTCGTCGGCCTGCTCGGCCTCACCAACGGCCTGACGGTGCGCTTCGCGCCCGCCGGCTGCCAGTGACGCAGGAGTGAGTCGGACGTCCGCGCGCTGCGCGGACCGCACGCCGCCCCGCGAGGCCCTGCGCCGCGCGGGGCGGCGTCGTTTCCGGAACGCGCGTGCGACGACCGGCGGCGGCCGCCAGGGGCGAACGCGAGCCCATGACGCGCGTTCCTCGCGGGTGCCCGAACGCGCCCGATGCCCGGCCGCGCCGCTGGATCAGCGCCGCAGGATGTTGCGCCGCTGCTTGGCGCGCTCGGCCGCCAGCTGCGCCGCGGTCGGCGTCGCCTTGCCGGCCTGCAGGTGCCGCGCGAGCCCGCGGATCGTCGGGAAGCGGAACAGGTCGGTGACCGCCAGTTCGACGCCGAGCTTCTGCACGATCTCGCGATGCACGCGCACGGCCAGGATGCTGTGGCCGCCGCTGTCGAAGAAGTTGTCCTCGACGCCCACCGCGTCGACGCCGAGCGCCTGCCGCCAGATCGCCAGGATCGCGCCTTCGAACTCGTCGCCGGCGGCGACGACCTCGCGCTTGCCCGCCGCCGCCTCGGGCGCAGGCAGCGCCTTGCGGTCGACCTTGAGGTTCGGCGTGCGCGGCAGGTCGGCGAGCGCCACGAAGAACGACGGCGCCATGAAGTCGGGCAGCGCCTGCCGCACGTGCGCGCGCAGTTCGTCGGCCGACGGCGCTGGGCTGCGGGCGACGTAGTAGGCGACGAGGCGCGGCTCGCCGCCGTCGCTGCGCGCGACGACGACGCCTTCGCGCACGCCAGGGTGGCGCTGCAGCACGGCCTCGATCTCGCCGAGTTCGATGCGGTAGCCGCGGATCTTGACCTGGTGGTCCTTGCGGCCGAGGTACTCGAGCGCGCCGTCGGCGCGCCAGCGCGCCAGGTCGCCGGTGCCGTAGATGCGGCCACCAGGCACGAACGGGTCGGGCCGGAAGCGCTCGTCGGTCAGCTCGGGGCGGCGGAAGTAGCCGGCCGTCACGCCAGCGCCGCCGATCCACAGCTCACCGGGGCTGCCGGCGGGCACGGGCTGCAGGTTGGCGTCGAGCACGTAGCAGCGCTGGTTGGCGAGCGGTCGGCCGATCGGCACCGGCTCGTCGTCGCCGACCAGCATGGTCGTCGACCACACCGTCGTCTCGGTCGGACCGTAGACGTCGAGCACCGTCGGCACGAGCGCGCGCAGCTGCCGCGCCAGCGCGCCCGACAACGCCTCGCCGCCGACCAGCATCGCGCGCAGGCCGCGGAACGCCGCCGGCGCCGCCGGGTCGACGAGCAGCATCGCCGCCATCGACGGCGTGCACTGGAAGTGCGTCACCGCGTGCTGCTGCAGCAGCTGCGGGATCGTCGCCGGCGCGGTCGCCGGCGTCGGCGCAGCGCTGGCCGCCGCGCGTGCCGCGGCGCTGGCGGCGTCGCAACGGCGCTTGACCTCGAGCAGCTTCGGCAGGCTGTGCATGACGAGGTCGCTCGGGATGCCGAAGTCGACGAGGCAGGCGATCTCGTCGACCTGCATGGCGCGCAGCTTGTCGACGATCGCGACGCACTGATCGGGCGAGCCGAACAGCCCGCTCGTGCGGTAGTAGCGCTCGAACGAGAAGTCGAGCAGCGCGTCG
>JBEITC010000462.1:0-3248 GCA_040375075.1 Planctomycetota bacterium
ACGACGGCCCGCCGCGGCCGACGACGACGATCGCCGTCGAGCCGAAGCCGAAGCGGCCGAGTTCGTCGCCGGCGCGCACCGGGCCGCGCGCGACGGTCACCAGCGTGCCGCCGACGTTGTAGGCCCCGACCATCACGACGGCCGCAGGCACGCCGTCGGCAAGGCGACAGCGGAACACGTGACGGCTGTTGCGCGCGAACAGGTCGCGCACGCTGCGCACCGCCGGCGGGTTGACCGGGAACAGCGTGCCGGGGATCGGGGTCACGCCTTCGACCTCGGCGGCGAACGGAGCGTGCACGCGGTGGTAGTCGCCGGGAGCGAGGTAGACGGTCGCCTGGCAGCCGCCCGCGAACTGCGCGGCGAACCCGGCGTCGCCGAGCAGATCGGCGAGCGCGTAGTCGCGGCCCTTCACTTGCTCGATGCGGCCGCCGGCGAGGCCGCCGACGGTGACGACGCGGCCGTCGCAGGGCCACACCAGCGGCGCGTCGGCGATCGGCCTGGCGCCGGGCTTCAGGGGGCGGCGAAAGAACTCCTGCAGGCTGCGAAAGCCGTCCAGCGCGCCGTCGGCCTCGGCGAGGTCGGCGCCGTAGCGGCGCGCGAACCACCCGTAGAGCCGCGGCCGCAGGCCGCGCGGCAGCGGCACGCTGCACACGAGTCCGCAGGCGCGAGACAGCGCGACCTTGGGCAGGCAGGTGAGCAGGACGCTACGGACGGCGGACATCGGCCACGCACGATGCGGCCGCCGTCGGGCCGAGGCAAGGCCGGGCTGCGCCGTTGATGCGACGGCCCGCCGTGGCAAGATGACGCCATGCGGATCCAGGGCCTCGTCGCGGCATGCGCGGTCGCCATCGTCAGCGCGTGCGGCAAGTCGCCGTCCCTGCCGACCGGCGGCGACGGCACGATGGTGCTCGAACTCGGCGGCAACCAGGCTTCGCTGCGCGGCGCCTTGGCGAAGGCCGGCATCCAGCCCGCGCCGGCGATCGCGCTCGTCGACGAGCCGGCGCCGACGCCCGCGCCCCAGCAGGACGACGCGGTCGATCGGAAGCCGATGACTTCGCCCGAGGACCAACCGCAGCCTCAGCCCGTGCCGAAGCCCGACGACGCGCCGCCGACGCCGAGCGAGACACCCGCCTTCACGACGGTGACGCTGGGCCAAGGGCAGACGCTGATCCACCTCGCGCGCAAGCACCTCGGCGACGGCAACCGCTTCCGCGAGATCCTCGAGCTCAACGGCTGGAGCGAGGCCGAGTCGCGCCGCCTCAAGCCCGGCACGAAGGTCAAGATCCCGAAGCAGTCGGCGACGCGACGCAGCGGTCGATGAGCGGCGAACCGGCCGCTTCGCCGTTGCCGCCGATCGGCTTCGTGCGCGCCGCGCAGCGCGTGCACCACGACGCGCCGCGGCAGAGCGGGCTTGGTCGCGGCGGCGAAGGCGTGATCGAGATCCGCCAAGGCCTGCAGAACGCCTTGCAGGACCTCGCCGGCTTCAGCCACCTCTGGGTGCTGTCGTGGTTCCACCTCGCGCGCGGCTTCCGTTCGCAGGTCGTGCCGCCGCGCGACACGAAGAAACGCGGCGTCCTCGCCACGCGCGCGCCGCAGCGGCCGAATCCGATCGGCTTGTCGTGCGTGCGCCTCGTGCGCATCGACAAGCGCCGGATCCACATCGCCGACCACGACCTGCTCGACGGCACGCCGGTGCTCGACCTCAAGCCGTACCTGCCGTACTGCGACAGCGTGCCCGAGGCGGCGGTCGGTTACGTCGCCGGGCTGCCGCCCGACGCCGGCGACCATCGCGAGTGGTGGCGCGCGAAGGGCGCCGAGCCGCCGCGCGTGTATCGCCGCGAGCGGCCGTGACCGCGCCGGTCAGCTGCGGTAGTCCGCGTTGATCTGCACGTAGTCCTTGGTGAAGTCGCAGGTCCAGACGTCCGCTGCCGCGTCGCCGACAGCGAGGTCGACGCCGAGCACGATCAGCGTGTCGTCGGCGAGATGGCGGTGGGCTTGCGGCTCGTTCTCGGGGTGCGGCTTGCCGCCGCTGTAGACGTCGGCGGCGCCGACCCAGACGCGCGCCTTTTCGGCGGGGAACGCCACGCCCGCACGGCCGGCGGCCGACAGGATGCGGCCCCAGTTGGGGTCGCGGCCGGCGACGGCGGTCTTCACCAGCGGGCTCGTCGCGATCACGCGGCCGACGTGCGTCGCTTCGGCTTCGCTGCGCGCGCCGCGCACCTCGATCGTGCACAGGCGCGTGGCGCCCTCGCCGTCGGCGGCGAGCGTGCGAGCGAGCTGTTGGCTCAGGCCGGTCACCGTCGCTTCGAGGCCATCGGCCTTGCCCTTGCCGCTGGCGAGCAGGAACAGCGTGTCGGTGGGGGAGGTGTCGCCGTCGACCGTCACCCGGTGGAAGCTGCGGTCGGCGACGCGGCGCAGCAGCGCCTCGGTCGCGGCGGCGTCGGCGATGCGGCCGTCGGTGAGCAGGAAGCCCAGCATCGTCGCCATGTTGGGGTGGATCATCCCCGAGCCCTTGGCGAAGCCGGTCGCCGAGTGCGCAGCGCCGGCGGCGTGCAGCGCCTTCGGGTACGTGTCCGTCGTCATGATCGCGCGCGCGAAGTCCATGGCGCCGTCGCGCGACGTCCGCGCCAGCAGCGCGTCGAGATGCGAGAGGATGCGTTCCTTCGGCAGCGGCGCGCCGATCGGGCCCGTGCTCGCCATCAGCACCTGCTCGGTCGGGCAGCCCAGCCGCTGCGCGAGTTCCCGGCAGCACGTGCGCGCGTCTTCGATGCCCTGCTGGCCGGTCGCGCAGTTCGCGTTGCGCGCGTTGACCAGGACGGCGCGCACCAGCCCGCCGCCCTTGGCGAGGTGCTCGCGGCACACCGGGATGTGCGCGCCGACCAGTTGGTTCTGCGTGTAGATCGCAGCGGCCGGCACCGGCTCGTCGGCGAGCAGCAGGCCCAGGTCGAACTGCTGGTTCTTCTTCAGGCCGCAGTGCAGGCCGCCAGCGCGAAAGCCGGGCGGCAGCGGAACGTGGTCAGGAGTCGGCGCGAGTTGGACGGTCATCGGATGGGGGCGGGGACGATAGCCCCGCACGCGCCACGCGTCAGCCGCGCACTGCCCGTCTGCACACTGCGCGCATCGCCACCACGCTGCGGCGTTGCCGCCGCCTCCCCACGGTTGCGTCGAGCAACGTCAGGCGCCGCGAAGCGGGGCTGGCGGCGTTCCCTGCGCGGCGTGAGTCCCCGCGTCGCGCGGCGCCCCAGCAA
>JBEITC010000524.1:0-2672 GCA_040375075.1 Planctomycetota bacterium
CAGACGTGTGCTATTCCTATCTAGCGCCCGCGTACGGGCTGCAGCCGAACAACTCGCGGCCGGGATGCAGCATGAGTTCGCGCTGCGCCGGGTCGACGAGCCAGCCGGCGACCGCGACCGCGGCGTCGGTCGCGCGCGCGGACAGCACGGTGCGGCCGAGCGACCCGGGCGGCGTCGGGAACGCCACGGCCTCGGCGTCCTTGGCCTTGGCCTTGCGACGCTTGTCGCGCTCGGCCTCGGCCTTGCGCAGTTGCTCGTCGTAGGCCTTGGCGCCCAGCACGTCGGGGCCAGCGGCCTGGTACCAGCCGACCGGGCCGATGCCGGCGGCGGCGCGCGCGGCGTTGACGGCATCGGCGAGGCCGCGGGCGCGCAGCGCTTCGGCGCGGCCCTTCTCCTTCTCGCCCGGCACCGGCTCTGCGGCCATCGCCTTGCGCAGCGCGCCACCGCGGGCCCAGAACTCGCGCCACTCGGCGTCGGTCTTGACGAGGTCGACCTGCGTCGCGCGCAGGAACGTGGCCTCGACGTCCGGCGGCGTGCGCACCTCCTTGCCCGGCACGCGATCGAGCGCCTGGATCAGGTCCGGGCGCCAGTGCGCGAAGTAGTGGCACACGGCCCACGACTTGACGCGCTGGTCGGTGGTGAAGCGCGCGGCCTGCAGCAGCACGAGTTCGCTCGTGCGCGTGTCGCTCTTCGCCCACGCCGACTCCTCGGCGATCTGTTCCCACACCGCCATGTCGGGCGCCAGCGCGCGCTGCGTCCACGACGCCGCCGTGCGGTCCTTCTTCTGTTCGACCAGGAACGTCAGCGTGCGGCCGGACAAGAAGCCGCACGCAGCGTGGCCGATGCCCTCGTAGAGGCCTTCGCTGCGGATGTCGAGCGCATCGCGCACGACGCCGCGCACCGCCATGTCGCTGCAGGCGATGACGCCGAGGTCGGCCTTGTGCACGCGCAAGAGCCCGGTCTTCGATTCGACGAACGCCTGCGAGACCGCCGTCTTGAGGAACTCCAACCGCGCGGCGTCGAACTGGTCCTGGCACTGGTCGAGGATCGCGGCGTACTGCGCCGGATCGACGACGAAGACGAAGTCGCGGTGCACGAGCGGCGCGAACGCCGCGCCGCCCCACGTGCCGAGCAGCGTCGCCGCCAGCAGGCGCGCGCGCTCGCAGTCCTGCGCGATCGCCGCCAGTTCCTCGGCCGGCATATTGCCCCACACGCGGTAGTGGCGGGACGCGACGCCGACGTGCTCGACCTTCGCGGCAGCCAGCAGCGGATGCGGCGCGGCCATCGGCTTGGTCGGAAACGGCGCGCGGCGCAGCCAGTCGCAGGCGAGCGCGATCGTGCGCCCGCGGCGGAACAGCGCCAGCTCGGCAGGCGAACCGGTGAAGCCTTCGAACGGCTGCAACGCCAACGCCGCGGCGGCGTCCTTGTCGCCGGGCGCGAACCGCAGCACGCGCCGCCATTGCGCCGCTGCCTGGGCGCCGTCGGCGAGCGCCTGCCAACCGGCGGCGAGCGCGCGGTGCTCGGCGAGCAGTTCCTTCTGCAGCGCCGCCCACTGCGCGTCGGCCTTCTTCACCGCCGCCGCCGCGCCGCCCTTGAGGTCCTGGTCGAGCACCACCTTGGCGTCGTCGCGGCGCCACGCTTCGCCGACCTGCACGAAGCCGGTCTTGTCGCGCGCCTTGGCGTCGCCGGCGGCGTACTCCTGCCAGATCTCGGTGCGCAGCGCGAGGGCCTTGCCGTGCAGCTTCTGCGCGGCGTAGGCGTCGGCCACCGCGTGCAGTCCCGCAGTCGCGCGCTCGGCGAGCTTCTGCGCCTTGGCGGCGAGGGCGGCGGCGTCCTGGCCGGGCAGCGCGACGGCGAGCAGCGGCAGCAGGACGGCGAACACGACGGCGAGCGGACGCATGGCGGCAGACTATCGCCACCGCCGACCGCGCCGCACCTTCCGTTGCGCGCAGGCCTCGCCGATGATGCGGCGATGCGCGTGCTGACGTCGTGCCTCCTGGCGTGGATCCTGCCGACGCTGCGCGCCCAGGAACCGGCGACGCCGCCGGCCGCCGCGGCGACGCCGGAAGCCGCGACGTCGCCGACATCGCCGACATCGCCGACATCGCCGACGACGCTGACGCTGCAGAACCTCGCCCCGGCGCCACGCCGCGAAGGCGCTGCCGTCGTCGTGCCGTTCGCGCGGGGCGCCGTGCGCGACGTGCCCGACCTGCACGTGGCGGACACGCCCACCTGCTGGCAGCCGTTCGGCGCCCGCTGGCCCGACGGGTCGCTGCGGCAGGCGCTGTGCCTGTTCGTCGCCGAACTGCCCGCGCTCGGGGAACGGCTCGTCCAACTCGTCCCCGGCAAGGGACCCGAGCTGCCGACGGGCGCGATCGCGATGCCGGCCGCACGACTGTGGTTCGTCGCCACCGTCGTCGGCGCGACCGTGCGCGTCGAACCGCAACGCGTCGCCGACCTCGAGGACAACGCGCTGCGCCGCGTCGAACTGCGCCGCGCGCGCCTTGGCGACACCGGGCTGATCGCCGAGGCGATCGTCACCGCGTGGCGCGACCAGGCGCACGCGCAGTGCGACGTCGCGGTGTGGTTCTCCGATCCGCGCACGCCAGCGATGCAGTGCGACGTCGGCGAACTCGCGATCGAATGCGAAGGCATGGCGCTGGCGCTGCGCC
>JBEITC010000619.1:0-1892 GCA_040375075.1 Planctomycetota bacterium
GCGAGGCGCTGGCGCGCCGGTCGCGCAGGACGCGCCGACCGCCGCCGAGTGACGGAACGGGCGCGCGGCGTCCGCCGTGCTTGCCCTCCGCGGCGGCTTTGGGTTCGCTAACCGGCGATGACCGATCCGGCCCAGCCTCCGCAACCGCCGCAGCCTCCTCAGCCTCCTCACGCGCAGCAACCGCCGCACCTGCCGCAGGAACCGCAGCCGCCACAGCAGCCGCCGCAACCGCCGCAGCCGCCCCGTCCGCGCGTCGATCTGTGGCTCGAGTCGCGCTACCGCAAGCTGCGCCGCGGCCTGCCGCAGACGGTGTTCTTCTGCCCGCGCTGCAAGGGCGACCGGCGTCGCCGCGACGCCTGCACCGAGTGCCAGGGCTTCGGCAAGCTGACCAAGGAGTCGGTGCAAGAACTGATCGCGCGTCGGCTGGTGCCGGCGATGCAGGCCAAGTTCGGCGTCTTCCACGGCGCTGGCCGCGAGGACATCGACGTGCTCATGCTCGGCCTTGGCCGGCCATTCGTGTTCGAGGTCCAGGGCGCGCGCAACCCCGACATCGACCTCGAGGCGCTGCGCAAGGAGATCGAGCAACGGGCCGAGGGCGCGATCGAATTGGCGCCGTTCGTGCGCGTGCCGCGCAAGCGCGTCGCCTACTGGAAGGAGACGCACTTCGACAAGATCTATCGCGCCGAGGTCGCGGTCGCGTCCGCGCCGGGCGAGGACGCGCTCGTCGCGGCGCGCGCGTTCGACGGCATGGCGGTGCAGCGCACGCCGCAGCGCGTCGCGCACCGGCGCGCCGACCTCGACCGCGAACGGGCGTTGCGCGTGCTCGGCCTCGTGCCGCTGCCCGACGGCGCGCTCGAGCTGCGCATCCTGTGCCAGCACGGCACCTACGTGAAGGAGTGGATCTCGAGCGACGAAGGCCGCACGACGCCGTCGCTGAGTTCGTTGCTCGGCGTGGCGTGCACGTGCCGGCAGCTCGACGTCGAGGAGATCCTGACCGACGACGTCGAGGGGCCGCGCCTGCCGAAGCCGGCGCCGAAGGAACCCTGACCGTGGACGCGCCGGGGCCGCTGCCGCGCACGCCGTTGGCGCACCTGCGCAGCAGCCGCAGCGACCTCGTGCGCGCGCTCGTCGAGCGGCAGCCGAACTGGGCCCATGCCCTGCCGGCGCAGACGCAGCAGGACGGCTTGCGCGGCGTGACGCTGCACCGGCTCGTGCCCGATTCGTTCGCGCTGCAAGTGCGGTGGCGCTGGACCGGCACGGCGTGGGACGAGGGCGACGTCAGCGTCCTGCCCGGCAGCGTCGTGGCGCTGCGGCTCGTGCTCGACGAAGTGCGGCCGGAGGCCGTGACCAAGGCGCTCGGATTGTCGCCGACGCGCGCGTTCGGCAAGGGCGACGTCGGTCCCATCGCCGGCGTCAAACGACCCGAGGGCCTGTGGATCCGCGAGTCGATGCCGGGCGCGTTCTGCTTCGCCGAGGAGAAGGTCGCCGAGATCCTCGCGCAGCTGCGCGGCGCTGCGGGATGGCGCGACGTCGTCGGCCGTGTCGGCGTGCGCTGGGCGGGTGTCGCCGTGAAGATGAAGGGACCGGTGGAGCGGCCGACGTCGCTGGCGCTGGACGCGCGCACGCTCGAAGACCTTGTTGGATTGTCGCTGGCGTTGGATGTGGAGGTTGCGGCGGAGTGAGGTGGGGGTGGGTGGGGTGGGAGGGCTGGGAGGGGATAAGGGGCGCAGCTGCGGCGATGGGCGGGCCAAGTTGGGGCGGTGTGGACACGTGCTAGAGACGGCGCGGGCGCATCCGCGACGCCAACCGCGGCGGGGACGCGTTGAAGGCTTGGGAAGGGATGCGGGGCGCCATCGCAGCGATGGGCGGGCCAAGTTGGGGCGGTGTGGACA
>JBEITC010000024.1:0-18512 GCA_040375075.1 Planctomycetota bacterium
CGAGCGTGCCGCGCACCGCGTGGTCGACGCCGCCGATCGGCGCGGCGTGTTCGAAGTCGAGCAGCAGCGTGGTCGCGGTCGTGCGCAGCAGGTTGCGCGGCTTGACGTCGCCGTGGCAGACGCCGCGCGGCGCGCGCGCGTCGGTGAGCGCATGCATGCGCGCCAGCGCGTCGGCGACCGGCGCCAGCAGCGCGCACGCGGTCGCCGCCGGCAGCGCGCCCTCGGCGGCGACGACCTGCGCGAGGTCGATGCCGTCCTCGGCGACCGTCTGCAGGCACGGCCGGCCGCTCGCCGGGTCGTCGACGACGCCGAGGCTGCGCACCACGCCCGGACCGCGGCAGAGTTCGGCGAGCGCGTGCTCCCGCTCGGCGTCGGCCTGCGCGCCGTGCACGAACACCTTGGCGACCACCGCGGCCTCACCGTCGCGGCCTGGGCGTAGCCAGACCATGCGCGCAGGCGAGGCATGCAGCAGGCGGGGGCGTTGGTCGGCCATCGGGTGGGCGGTGAGGAAGCGGTGCGACGCGGCGCTTGCGGTCCGCGGGATGGAGGACGTTACCAGACGGCGCGCAGCGGGTAGCCTTCGTCGGATCGCCGACGATGGTGCGGGGCGCGCTCCGCTCAGGCGACGGAAAACCGACGATGACCGTGCAACTCGACATCACCGACCGATCCGGCCAGCGCGACGCCGAGGTCGACGCCGACCGCTTCTGGATTGGCGCCGGTCGCTCGCAGTGCGAGGTCGAACTCGACCTGCCCGGGGTCGTCGGCCGCGTGCTCGAGGTCGCCCGCGACGACAGCGGCCGGTTGCGCGTGCGCGCCGAGCCGGGCCTGCCGTTCCCGATCCGCTGCGCCACCGGCTCGATCGGCGCGCGCTTCGAGTCGTTCCTCGACGGCGACACGCTGAACGTCGGGCCGGCGATGGTGCGGCTGCGCGTGCGCGCCGAGCCGGCGGCGCAGGGCATCGAAGCGCTCGATCCCGGCGCGCTCGCGCCCGCGGCCGGCGCGCCGGTGGGCGCGTGGTACCGGACGTTCATGGAGATGTCGGACCAGCTCGAGGGCGTGAAGACCACCGAGCAGATGGTGCCGGCGGCGATGGCGGCGATCCTGAAGGCGACCGGCGCCGACCGCGTGCTCGTCGAACTCGACGACGACGACGGCGCGCGCGCGTTCCATCTGGCGCGGCCCGACGACCGCCGGCCGTTCCGCGTCTCGCGCTCGCTGGTCGAGCAGGTGCGCGCCGGCGCCCGCGTCGTGCACGTGCCGGTCGCCGCCGCCGATCCGGTGGCGCGCGCGATCCACAGCATCCGCAGCGAAGGCATCTCGGCCGCCGTCGCGCTGCCGGTGCAGGCGCTCGGCAAGACGCTCGGCGTCATGTACGCCGACTGCACGCGCGACGGCGGCGTGCTGTCGGCCGAGGACCTGCAGCGCATCGTCTTCGTCGCGCGCATGCTGGCGACGGCGCTCGGCAACCGCGTGCTCGTCAAGCACCTGCTCGAACCGGCGGGCGCGGGCGGCGAGCACTTCGCGCTGCAGTCGAAGAGCCCGGCGTGCGCCGAGTTCATCCAGCGCGTCAAGCTGTTCGCGCCGGCCGACTACACCGTGCTCGTGCGCGGCGAGACCGGCACCGGCAAGGAGGTCGTCGCGCGCGCGCTGCACGACCTGTCGCGCCGTCGCAAGGGACCGTTCGTCCCGGTCAACTGCGCGGCGATCCCGGGCGAGCTCATGGAGAGCGTGCTGTTCGGCCACGAGAAGGGCGCCTTCACCGGCGCGCTGCAGGCGCGGCGCGGCCACTTCGAGGAAGCGCACGGCGGCACGCTGTTCCTCGACGAGATCGGCGACATGGCGCTCGAGCTGCAGGCCAAGATCCTGCGCGTGCTGCAGGACCGCGTCGTCACGCCGGTCGGCGGCCGCCGGCAGGCGCGCGTCGACGTGCGCATCGTCGCCGCGACGCACCAGGACCTCGAACGCATGGTCCGCGAGGGCCGCTTCCGCGAGGACCTCTACTACCGGCTGCGCGAGCTCGAGATCGCGCTGCCGCCGCTGCGCGAACGGCGCGAAGACGTGCTCGACCTCGCGCGCGCGTTCGCGGACGAAGCGGCCGAGGAGCTGCAGCTGCCGGCGACGCCGGCGTTCACGTCGGAGGCCGAGCAGCGGCTGCTGCGCGACGAGTGGCGCGGCAACATCCGCGAGCTGCGCCACGTCGTGAAGGGCGCAGCGCTGCGCGCGGCGGGCGGCGCGATCGGCGTCGCGCACCTCGACCTCGATCGGCGGCCGTTCGCGGCTGCGGCGGGCGGATCGGCGGTCGCGTCACCGGCCCCGACCGATGCCGCGCCCGCAGCGGCGGCGACATGGCGCGAGCGCCTCGAGGCGCAGGAGAAGGACGCGCTGCAGCGCACGCTCGCCGAGGCCAACGGCAACCTCACGCGCGGCGCGGAACTCTTCGGCGTGCCGCGCACGACCTACCGCGAGAAGCTCGTCCGCCACGGCCTGCTCGAAGCGTGAGCCGCGATTGCCGCGAAACTGCGGCGGCGCGGTGGCGCAGTCGCTAGCCTGCCGCGCCTTGCCCAACCGCCAAGCAGCCGCCGCCACGCTCACGGTCATCGGCGACGTCCACCGCTGGTGGCGCGCCGCCGACGCCGCCTTCCTCGAGCTGAGCCAGCCGGAGCTGGCGCTCTTCGTCGGCGACCTCGGCGACGAGGACATCGAGATCGTGCAGCGCATCCTCGCCGTGCAGGTGAGGAAGGCGGTGATGCTCGGCAACCACGACGCGTGGCAGAGCTTCGGCCGCCGCACCGCGACCGAGAAGCTGACCGCCATCCTCGACGCGCTCGGCGACGACCACCTCGCCTACGCCGTGCGCGAGGCGCCGGCCGCCGGCGTGTCGGTCGTCGGCGCGCGGCCGTTCTCGTGGGGCGGGCCGAGCCTGCGCAGCCCCGAGCTGTACGACGAG
Organism: Planctomycetota bacterium; assembly: GCA_040375075.1. Classification (GTDB taxonomy): domain Bacteria; phylum Planctomycetota; class UBA1135; order UBA1135; family UBA2386; genus UBA2386. The sequence continues at coordinate 2,951 of JBEITC010000024.1, forward strand.
ATCTACGGCATCCGCACCGGCAAGCAGTCGGCGGCGGCGATCGTCGACGCCGCGCGCCACGCCCAGCACCGCGACCTCGTCATCCTGGCGCACAACATGCCGCTCGGGCTCGGCGACAAGCCGGCGGACATCTGCGGCAAGGACTTCGGCAAGCCGGGCGGCGACTGGGGCGATCGCGACCTCGCGCTCGCCATCCAGCGCATCGAAGGCATGGGCCTGCGCGTGCGCATGGTCATCGCCGGCCACATGCACCACAAGCTCGTGCATCCGCGCGGCGCCGAACGCGCGCGCTTCGTCCGCCGCGGCGGCACGCTGTTCGTCAACGCCGCGTACGTGCCGCGCGTGCGGCAGACCACGGACGGCGGCGAGGAGTCGCACTTCGTTCGCACGCACTGGCGCGCCGGCGAGTGCCTCGGCGTCGACGAGGTCTGGGTCGACGTCCACGGGGCGGTGCGCAGCGAGACGCAGGCGACCTTCGTCGACCTCGTCGGCGAGGCGCCGGTGGTCGACGAGACGCACGACGAGCCGGCGGGCGGGTAGGGCGGGAGCGGGCCCCGGTCCCGGCGGCCCGCCCCCGGCATTGCGCCCACCGCCGCCGGCGGCATCATCCTCGCCCCCGAATGGCAGAGACTGCGGACCTGATCGTCGTCGGCGGCGGCATCGTCGGATGCGCCGTGGTGCAGCACTGCGCCGAGTTGCTGCCCAAGGGCGCGCGCATCGTGCTGCTCGACCGCGGCGCCGTCGCCGGCGCGACCTCGGGCTCGTGCATGGGCCACCTGATGGTGACCCCGGACGACGCGCAGGAGTACGCCTTCAGCGCCACCAGCGTGAAGCTGTGGGCCGAACTCGAAGAGCGCGAAGGCGGCTTCGACTACAACGCGACCGGCGCGCTCTACCTCGCCGACGACCCGGCCGACATCGAGCTGTTCGCGGTGCTGCAGAAGCAGTTCGCCGACCATGGCGACCGCGCCGAGATCCTCGACCAGAAGCAGCTGCGCGAGCTCGAGCCCGGCCTCGCGCACGACCTGCCGGGCGCGCTGTTCTACCGCGGCGACGGCGTGGTGCTGCCGATGATGGCGTGCGGCGCGATGCTGCGGCAGGCGAAGAAGCACAACCCCAACGTCGACGTCCGCCCGCACACGCCGGTCACCGGCATGCTGCGCCAGGGCGACCGCATCGTCGGCGTGCAGACCGCCGTCGGCGCGATCCACGCCGACAACGTCGTCAACTGCTGCGGCGTGTGGGCGCCCGAGCTCGCCGAGATGGCGGGCCAGCCGCGCCTGCCGATCGTGCCGCGCGCCGGCAACCTCGCGATCACCGGCCACCACGTCACGCCGATCAAGACGCAGCTGCTCGAGATCAGCTACATCCGCTTCGCGCACGGCGCGGCCAAGGTCGACCCGACGCGCACCGACGACCCGGGCGGACACGCGATGAACATGCAGCCGCAGAGCAACGGCGGCTGCCTGATCGGCAGCACGCGGCAGTTCCGCGGCATGGACCGCACGCTCAACAAGGCGCTGCTGCACCGTTCGCTGCTGCGCGCGCAGCGCTACGCGCCGGGCCTCGCGCACGCGCCGATCGTGCGCACGTGGGTCGGCCTGCGGCCGTACTCGCTCGACAAGCACCCGCTGATCGGGCCGTGGCCGCCGCTGCGCGGCCTGTGGATCGCCGCCGGCCACGAAGGCCTCGGCATCACGCTGTCGCCGATCACCGGCCGGTTGCTCGCCGAGCAGATCACCGGTCGGCCGACGACGATCGACGCGACGCCCTACCTGCCGGCGAGGTTCCTGCGATGAGCGCTTCCCGTCTGCCCGGCGCCGACGCCCGACCCGTCGTCGCGTTCTCGTTCGAAGGCCGCCGCGTCGAAGCGCGCCAGGGCGACACCGTGGCGATGGCGCTGTGGGCCGACGGCCAGCAGGCGCTGCGCGCCAGCAGCCGCGACGGCGCGCCGCGCGGCGTGCTGTGCAACATGGGCATCTGCTACGAGTGCCTCGTCGTCGTCGACGGCGACACCGTGCGCGGTTGCATGCAGGTCGTGCGACAGGGCATGGACGTGCGCCGCGGAGGCAAGCCGTGAGCGGCGAACGCATCGTCGACGCCGACGTCGGCGTGCTCGGCGCCGGCCCCGGCGGCATGGCCGCGGCCAAGGCGCTGGCGGCCGCGGGCCTGCGCGTCGTCGTGCTCGACGAAGGCCATCGCGCCGGCGGCCAGATCTTCCGCCAGCTGCCGCCCGGCGCGCCGCACGAATCGATCGCCGAGCCGCCGAGCCACGCGCACGGGCACGCGCTGATCGACGGCTTCGCGGCCAGCAAGCTCGAGCTGCGCAGCGGCGCGAGCGTCTGGGACGCCAAGCCCGGCCGGCTGTGGTTCGAGCAGGATGGCGCGTCGTGGCTGCTGCGCTGCAAGCACCTCGTGCTGGCGCCCGGCGCGTACGACCGCTGCATCCCGTTCCCGGGCTGGACGCTGCCCGGCGTGCTCACCGCCGGCGCGCTGCAGGTGATGGTGCGCGGCTTCGGCGTCGTGCCGGGCAAGCGCGCGCTCGTCGTCGGCTCGGGCCCGCTGCTGCTGCCGACGGTCACGGCGCTCGCGTCCGCGGGCGTGAAGGTCGTCGCCGCGCTCGAGGCGACTTCGCGCTGGCGGGCGCTGCGCGCGCTGCCCGGCGTGCTCGGCAACGGCGCGCGGTTGCGCGAAGCGCTGTGGTACGGCCGCCAGCTGTTCGCCGCCGGCGTCAAGCTGCAGTGGGGGTGGACGGTGTTCGGCGTCGAAGGCGACGGCCGCGTGCAGCGCGCGACCATTGGCAAGGTCGACGCCGACGGCCGGCCGCGGCGCGACACCGCGCGCACGATCGAGGTCGACGTCGTCGGCGCCGGCTTCGGCCTCGTGCCGTCGATCGAGGCCGGCCTGCTGCTCGGCTGTGCGTCGCGCCTGCTGCCGGCGCGCGGTGGCCACTGTCTCGTCGTCGACGCCGAGCAGCGCACGTCGGTTGCCGGCGTGTACGCGGTCGGCGAAGCGTGCGGCATCGGCGGCGCCGAGGTGGCGATGGCCGAGGGCGAACTCGCCGCCGCTGCGATCGTGCGCCAGGAGCGCGGCGCGCCGATCGCCGGCGAGGTCGCGCGCAAGGCCGTGCGCGAGCGCAAGGCCGCCGACGCGATGCTGCGCGCGTTCGCGCCGCTGCCGGGCCTGCACCAGCGGGCGCAGCCGGACACTATCGTCTGCCGCTGCGTGGACGTGACGCGGGCGCGCGCCAAGGAAGCGGCCGTGCTGCACGGCGGCTCGCACCGCGCGATCAAGGTCGGCTGCCGCGCAGGCATGGGCCCGTGCCAGGCGCGCATCTGCGGCCCGTCGCTGCAGGCGCTCGCGTGCGGCCGGCCGGACCTGCCGATGGACCTGCCGGTGGCGCAGACGCCGCTCAAGGCGGTGCGCAGCGAGACGATCCTGAACGCGCCGGAAGGCTGACGCCAGCGACGCGGGGGCGTTGACGCGGTCGTCCCGCGGCGCGAAAAGCCAGCGCCCCGACCCGCCCATGGACCGCGATTCCGCCATCGAACAAGCGATCGTCGACGCTCTCGACGCGTTGGAGCGCGGCGGCGAGGCGGCGCTGGCGGAGTTCGTGCGCGGCCAGGGCGAGTTCGCCGCCGACGTCGAGCGCGGCGTCGCGCGCCTGCGCCGGCTCGGCCTCGCCGGCTCCAGCAGTGGCGCGGCCGGGCCGACGCCGTTCCTGCCCGAGCCGGCGGAGCCGCGCCAGCTCGGCGAGTTCCGCGTCCTGCGCCGCATCGCCGCCGGCGGCATGGGCGTCGTGTACCTCGCCGAGCAGACGAGCCTGCGCCGCCACGTCGCGCTCAAGGTCCTGCGTCCCGAGTTGCTGCGCTCGGAGTCGGCGCACGAACGCTTCCGGCGCGAGGTCGAGACCGTCGCCAAGCTGCGCCACCCCGGTGTCGTGCCGATCCTCGCGGTCGGCGAGCAGGACGGCGCGCGCTGGTACGCGATGGACCTCGTGGACGGCGTGTCGCTCGACGCCGCGCTCGAAGGCCTGCGCGGCCGTGACTTCGCGACGCTCGGCTCCGAGGCCCTGCGGCCGGCCAGGCTGGGCAACGCCGTCGCGTCGGGGGCGAGCCAGTTCTTCGTCGGCCCGTACTGGGCGGGCTGCGCGCGCATCTCGCTGCAGGTGGCGCAGGCGATGGCGTACGTGCACGCGCTCGGCGTCGTGCACCGCGACCTCAAGCCGTCCAACGTCATGCTGACGGCGCACGGCCAGGCGCTGCTGCTCGACTTCGGACTCGCGCACGTGACGACCGAGGCGCGGCTGACGCAGGCGGACGCGCCGATCGGCTCGCCGGCGTACATGGCGCCCGAGCAGTTGCGCGGCGAGCCGATCGACGAACGCGCCGACGTCTATTCGCTCGGCGTCACGCTGTACGAACTGCTCACCGGCGACCTGCCGTTCGACACGTCGAACCGCGAGCGCCTGCACGCGGCGATCCTGGCGGGCGTGGTGACGCCGCCGCGCGCGCGCAATCGCGCCGTGCCGCAGGAACTCGACGTCGTCGTGCGCGTGGCGATGGACCGCGACCGCGAGCGCCGCTACCCGTCGATGGCGGCGTTCGCCGCCGATCTCGAAGCCGTGCTCGCGCGCCGGCCGATCCGCGCGCGCGCGCCTGGGCCGTGGCTGCGCCTGTGGCGCGCGTGCCAGAGGCGGCCGGCCATCGCGACGGCGATGGCGGCCGCGACCGTGCTCGCGCTGCAGTTCCCGCTGCTGCTCTGGCGGCTGGAGGCCGACGCCAACGCGCGCCTCGCCGACGCCAACACGCAGCTGGAGCAGGCGGCGGTGGCGCAAGCCGTCGCCAACGCCGAGCTGCGCACGCAGCGCGGGCTCGCCGAGGCCGACTTCCGCGACGCCGTCGCCGCCATCGACGAGATGCTGGTGCGCACGAGCGACACCGACCTCGTCGCCGAGCCGGCGACCGAGGCGCTGCGGCTCGCGATCCTGCAGCGGGCCGGCGTCATGTACGGCCGGTTGCGCAGCCGGCGCAGCGGCGATGGCGGGCTCGCGCTCGCGGAAGCGGGCGTGCGGCAGCAGATGGGCGCGCTGCACTTCGCCATGGGGCGCGCCGAGTCGGCCATCGACGCGTACCGGCAGGCCGACGCATGGCTCGTCGGGCTGGCGGGCGACGCCGCCGCGCACATACGCGGCGTCAACGGCAAGCTGCTCGGCCAGGCGATCGAATCGCGCGGCGGCTACGCCGAGGCCGAGCCCGTGCTCGCGGCAGCCGAGTGCGAGCTCGAAGGCGTCGTCGCGCGCGATCCGCAAGCCATCGCCGTCCGGCGGCAACTGGCCGAGGTCCGCAACTCGCGCGCCATCACCGCCGGCAACCGCGGCGACCAGGCGACCCGCGTCGCCTTGCTCGAGCGCGCGTTCGCGGACAAGGAGGCGCTGCTGCTCGCCGCGCCGGACGACGCCGCCGGGGCGATCTCGTTCGCGATCGGTTGCGCCAACCTGGCCAGCGTGCGCGTCGCGCAGCGTCGGCAGGCGGACGCCATGGCGTTGTTGCGCGAAGGCATCGCCGCGCTGCACGCCGCGCCGCCGCCGCCCAAGCTGGGGCCGTCGTGGCGGCAGCGCCTCGCGACGCTGCATTCGGAGGTTGGCAACCTGCTGCAGGAGAGCGGCAAGCCCGCCGATGCGGAGCGCGAACACGGCCGCGCGCTGGCGTTGCGCGCCGAACTCGCGTTCGACCATCCGGCGGTGGCGGAGCATCGCCACGCGCACGGCGCCACCATGAGCAATCTGGCCCGCACGCGCGGCGACCAGGGGGACCTCGTCGACGCGGCGGCGTGGTACGAGGATGCGGCGGCGCGGCTGCGCGAGGCGCTGCAACTCGCGCCTGGCCGCAAGCGCATCGCCCAGCATCGCGAGCACGCGCTCGTGGGCCGCTGCGATGCGTTGCTGAAGCTGCGTCGCAGCGACCAGCTGGTCGCCGCGACGGAGGACCTCGCGGCCGCGTTGGTCTCGCACGAAGCGGCGCTGACGGTCGTGCGGCTCTACCTGCAGGCCGCCAAGCTGCGCGTCGCGGCCGGCGATGCCGCCGGCGCCGCGGCCATGCGCTTGCGCGCGATCGCCGCGATCGACGCAGCGCGCGGGCTCGGCTTCCGCGACGCCGCGCACTTCACGTCCGAGCGGTGGGGGCGCTTCTACGACGAACTGCGCGGCCTGCCCGAGTTCGACGCCGCGCTGGCGCGCTTCGAAGCGCCGCGCTGAGTCCGCTCAGCGACCGACGAGGCCGCGCAGCGCGTTCGCCGGCACGAGGCCGGCAGGGTTCCAGCCGATGTCGAGGGCGAGGCCCTGCGCGTACAGGCTGACGCCGATGAGGGCGGTCTGCGCCGGGATCGGGATCGACCACGCCGCCGCGCCGTTGGTCGCCGGCGCCGACAGCAGCAGGTCGGCGCTCACCCACGCCGTGCAGCCCGGCATGCCGATCGCATCGAGCGGCAGGCCCGGCGCGTCGCTGAGCCCGAGCACGAGCACGGCGACCGGCAGCGCGGCGTTGGCGAGCGCGAGCGGCCAGACGCCGCCGGTGCGCGGCGCGTCGCTGCTGGTCAGCGTCGGCACGCCGATGGAGCCGAGGCAGCCCGCGCCGTACGCCTCGGACGCGGCGCCAAAGCGCCAGGTGTCGCCGTTGAGGATCGCGCCCGCGATGCCGCCGTAACGCACGGTGAGTCGGCGCACCGGATCGAACGCGAGGCCGAAGTCGCGGCCCGCCGTGAGCGCGCCGGGGACCTGGGTCCAGCCGGCGCCGTCGAACTCCCAGGTGTCGTCGCGCGAAGCGCCGGTCGCCGGGTCCGCGCCGCCGGTCAGCACGCACACGCTGCGCGCGCTGTCGTAGGCCATGCGGGCGCCCGTGCGCGCGGGCGGCCGCGGACCGGCGACCGCGACCTGCAGCCACGCGGCGCCGTCGTACAGCCACGTCGCGTCGGTGCCGCCGGTCTGCGGATCGACGCCGCCGAACAGCACGGTGCGGCCGAGCGCGAGGCTGAAGCACATCGCCGGTCGCTCGAGCGGGCCGGGGTTGCCGTTCGTCGCCACCGCCTGCCACGTGGCGCCGTTGTATTCCCACGTCTGGCTGACGGCGATCGGGAAGCCATCGAGCGCGCCGCCGTAGACGACGACGCGGTTGCGGACGAGGTCGAAGCAGCTGCCGTGCTTCCACAGGCCGGGCGGGCTGACCGTCGGGGCGACTTGCGCCCACGTGACGCCATCGAACTCCCACGTCTGGTTGTTCGCCGTGCCGACCGAGAACGCGGACGTCCAGCCGCCGTAGAGCACGAAGCGGTTGCGGACCGGGTCGTGGACGAGGCTCGCCTGCGCGCGCGCCGACGGCGACGCGCTCGGCGCCAGCTGGTTCCAGGTCGCGCCGTCGTAGGCCCAGGTCTGGTTGTTGGGAGCGAAGCTGGCGGTGCCGCCGAACAGGACGACGGCGCCGTTCGCGTCCGCTGCCATCGCGTGGCCGGCGCGGTTGCCGGGCGAGGTCGTCGGGGTGGCGAGCAGCCATTGCGCGCAGAGCCCCGAGGCGAGAAGAGGAACGAGCAGCAGGGGGGCGATGCGCATGGTGGGGTGTGGCGGAGAGGCGATGGATCGTGCCACGAGGCCAAGGGAAATGGGGGCCATGGCACCGGACGATTGCGGTGGCACGCGCGACCCGCCGGCGCCGCCGGGTCGCCGGCGGCCTCCTGGCATTTGACCCCTTAGTTGTTCGGGCCTACTGTCTTCCGGCTTTCCCCCGGCCACCCCGGCACGCGTGCGCAAGTCCGTCCACCTAGCTCCCGGCCTGACCATCGGCGGCGACAACTTCGTCGTCATGGCGGGCCCGTGCGCGGTCGAGACCCGCGAACTCCTGTTCACGGTCGCCGACGCGGTCGCCGCCGCCGGCGCGGCGGTCCTGCGCGGCGGCGCCTTCAAGCCGCGCACGTCGCCCAAGTCCTTCCAGGGGCTCGGCGAGGACGGCCTGCTGCTGCTCGCCGATGCCAGCCGCCGCACCGGCCTGCCGGTCGTCACCGAGGTGATGGACCCGCGCGACGTCGAACTCGTCGCCCGGCACGCCGCGATCCTGCAGGTCGGCAGCCGCAACATGCAGAACTTCCCGCTGTTGCGCGAGGTCGGCCGCCAGCGTCGGCCGGTGCTGCTCAAGCGCGGCGCGGCGGCGACGATCGACGAACTGCTGAACGCGGCGGAGTACATCCTCCAGGAAGGCAACGAGAACGTGGTGCTGTGCGAGCGCGGCGTCCGCGGCTTCGACCCGTCGACGCGCTACCTGCTCGACCTCGCCGCCGTGCCGGTGATCAAGCAGCGCTCGACGCTGCCGGTGATCGTCGACCCGAGCCACGGCACCGGCGAAGCCAGCCTGGTGCCGGCGATGGCGCGCGCGGCCGCGGCCGCCGGCGCCGACGGCCTGCTGATCGAGGTGCATGCGCAGCCCGAGATCGCGCTCAGCGACGGCAAGCAGGCGCTGCGGCCGAGCGAGTTCGCGCAATTGGCGGCGGAACTTCGCCGTCTCGTTCCCCTGGTGGGCAAGCGTTGGGCGCGGGCTGCCGCGGCCGGCGCCGACCAATCGACCATCGACTCCTTCGACGACGAGGCCATCGCTCCGTGACCAACCGTGCGCGCAAGCCGTACATCGCCGGCAACTGGAAGATGAACCTCGACCGGCTGAAGTCGCTCGACCTGATCAAGACGATCAAGGGGCGGCTCGGCGACGGCAACGACCGCGAGGTCGCCGTGTTCGTGCCCGCGATCTACCTCGCCGACGCGACGGCGGTCGCCCAGGGCTCGCCGCTCGGCTGCGGCGGCCAGAACATCTGGCACGAGCCGAACGGCGCGTTCACCGGCGAACTGGCCCCGCGCATGCTGCGCGAGGTCGGCGCCGACCGCGTGCTGGTCGGCCACAGCGAGCGTCGCCACGTGTTCCAAGAGCCGGACGAGTGGATGGGCCGCAAGGTCCGCGCCGCGCTCGACGCCGACCTGTTGCCGATCTACTGCGTCGGCGAGACGTTCGACGAGCGCAAGGGCCACAAGACCGACCGCGTGCTCAAGCGCCAGCTAGAGACCGGCTTGGAGAAGGTCCTCCCCGTCGACGCGCACCGCATCACCATCGCCTACGAGCCGGTCTGGGCGATCGGCACCGGCGAGACCGCCACGATCGAGCAGGTCGACCAGGCGCATCGCACGATCCGCAAGTGGCTGGTGCAGCGCCTCGGCGAGGACGCGGCCAATCTCGTGCGCGTCCTCTACGGTGGCAGCGTCAAGCCCGACAACGCCAAGGAACTGATGGCCATCGAGAGCGTCGACGGCCTGCTGGTCGGCGGCGCGAGCCTCCAGGCCGAGACGTTCCTGCCCATCATCGAATACGACAAGCGCTGAGCGCTCGACGCCGGCGCCCGCCTCACACGACCCCCACACATCCGTCCTGCCATGCTCGTCCTGCACTACGTCGGTTGGTTCCTGTTCTTCGCGTCCGCGCTGCTGCTCTCGGTCGTCATCCTGCTGCAGGAGCCCAAGGGCGGCGGTCTCGCGGAGGCCTTCGGCGGCATGGGCGCTGAGACCTTCGGCGTGAAGTCGGGCGGCATCAACCGCTTCACGTTCACGCTCGCCGCCGCGTTCTGCGGCTCGGCGATCCTGATCAGCTCGACCTGGAACGTCGGCTGAGCCCGCGGGCGCGCACCGCGCGCCGCACCCGCCGATGGGGCACCCGGTCCAGAGCATGACGGGCGTCGGCCTTGCCGCCGGCGCCAGCGAGGCCGGTGAGGTCCGCGTCGAGATCCGCTCGGTCAACGGTCGCGGCTTTGGCGCCAAGCTGCGCCTGCCGAACGCCTGCAACGCCTACGAGGCCGCGATCGACGAACTGCTCCGCGCGCGCGTCGGCCGCGGCAGCCTGACCGTCGTGCTCGAGCGCGCCCAGCAGAGCAGCGCGCTGCCCGACGCCGCGGCCATGCGCGAGGTCGCCGATGGCCTGCGCGCGCTCGCCGCCGACCTGCGGCTCGACGCCCCGAGGCTGTCGGACGTGCTCGACGTCGCGCTCGCCGCGCGCCAGGGCGAGCCGATGACCTCGCGGCCGTTGCCGCCGAGGTTGCTGGCGCTGTTCGAGCAGGCGGTCGGCGAACTGCTCGCCCGTCGCGCCGCCGAAGGCCAGCGGACCGCCGCCGCCGTGCTCGAGGAACTGGCCGCGCACGAAGCGCGCGCTGCCGAGGTCGCCGCGCGCGCGCCGCAACTGCTCGACGAGTACCGCCAGCGGTTGCTGCAGCGCGTCCAGGAGTTCGCCGCGCAGGCGCCCGCGTCCGCGTCCGTCGCGCCGGCCGCCGAGCTGGTGCGCGAGGTCGCGCTCTACGCCGACCGCGTCGACGTCGCCGAGGAGCTGCAACGATTGCGCGCGCACACGGTGGCGCTGCGGGCGCTGCTGCAGGGCGGCGGCGAGGTCGGCAAGCGCCTCGAGTTCCTGCTGCAGGAACTGCACCGCGAGACCAACACGCTGGGCGCCAAGTCGCCCGACGCCGCGATCGCGCACGCGACCGTGGCGATGAAGGCCCACATCGAACGCATGAAGGAACAGGCGGCCAACCTGCAATGAGCGGCGCGCGCGGCAAGCTGGTGGTGATCTCGGGCCCCTCGGGCGCTGGCAAGACCTCGGTCTGCCGGGCGCTGAAGCAACACCCGGACGTCGAGTTCTCGGTCAGCGCGACGACCCGTCGCATGCGCGAGGGCGAGCGCGACGGCGCCGACTACCACTTCCTGTCGCGCGACGACTTCCAGCGCCGCCTGTCGGAGAACCAGTTCCTCGAGTGGGCGACGTACAACGGCAACCTGTACGGCACGCCGCGCTGGCCGATGGACGCGGCGCTGGCGCGCGGCAAGACCTTCCTCGTCGAGATCGAGGTCAAGGGCACGCGCCAGTTGCGCGAGCGCGGCATCGAAGGGCTCTACGTGTTCATCGCGCCGCCGAGCATCGCGGAGCTGCGCCGACGGCTCGTCCATCGCGGCAGCAACGACCCGGTCGAGATCGACCAGCGCGTCCGCATCGCCGAGGAGGAGCTCGCCGCGGCGCGCGACACCGTCTCGGGCCGGCCGCTGTACGACGTGACGATCGAGAACGTCGAACTCGAGCAGACCATCCGCGCCGTCAAGGAGCTGCTGTGGCCATGACCAAGAACGTCCTGCTCGGCGTCGGCGGCGGCATCGCCGCGTACAAGGCCTGCTTCCTCGCCAGCCGCCTCGTGCAGAAGGGGCTCGGCGTGCGCGTGGCGATGACGCCCGGTGCGCAGGAGTACGTCGGCGCGCTGACCTTCGAGGGACTCACCGCCAAGAAGGCGATCCTGTCGACGACGCAGATCGACGCCGATGGCAGCGCGCCGCACATCGCCGCCGGCAAGGCCGCCGACCTGTACGTCGTCGCGCCGGCCACCGCCGGCGCGCTCTCGCGCCTTGCCGCTGGCGCCGCCGACGACCCGGTGTCGCTGCTGGCGCTGACGACGCGCTGCCCGCTGCTCGTCTGCCCGGCGATGAACGACGCCATGTGGCTGGCGGCGGCGACGCAGGAGAACGTCGCGCGGCTGAAGGCGCGCGGCGTCCACGTGCTCGGCCCGGTCGAGGGGCATCTGGCGGAAGGCTACGACGCGATCGGCCGCATGGTCGAACCCGAGGCGATCCTCGCGCGCGCGCTGCAGCTGCTCGGGGAACCGGCGTGACGCCGGCGTCCCCCCGCGTCTACGAACTGCGCGGAACCGACGCCGCCGCGGCGCTCGACTGGCTGCACGTGCACGCCGACGTGCAGGGCGCGCTCGAAGCCGACGACGCGCTGACCGTCTGGCTGGCGGCGCCGCTGCCGGCGTTGCCGTTCGCCGACGTCGCGGCGCGCGAGCTCGCCGTCGACCCGCAAGCGGCGGCGATCACCGGCCTCGAGGCCGACCGGCCGATCTTCGTCGCTGACGACCTGTTGGTGCGGCCGCCGTGGGTCGCGTGCCCGGCCGACTTCGCCGGCGTCGAGCTGGTGGTGCCGCGCGGCGGCGCCTTCGGCAGCGGCGAGCACGGCAGCACGCAGGCGGCGCTGCGCTGCCTGCACGCATTGTGGGACGCGCCGCCGACGTTCGCCGACGTCGGCACGGGTTCGGGCATCCTCGCCCTCTACGCGCACGCGCGCGGCTGCCCGCGCATCGCCGCGTGCGACATCGAGGAGCCGGCGGTCGCGGCGACGCGCGAGCTGCTGCCGCAGGCCGACGTCTTCCTCGGCGGGGCCGAGACGCTGCCCGCCGTGCACGGCATGGTCGCCAACATGACGGGCAGCGAACTGCGCGCCGCGATGCCGGCGATGCTCGCTCGCTGGCAGCGCTCGCACGCGCTGGTGCTCAGCGGCCTGCGCGCGCACGAGGTCGACGAGGTCGCGGCGATGGTGGGGGCGCCGGTCGCCTACCGCGTCACCGTCGGCGACTTCACCAGCGTCGGCTACCGCGGCGGCGCCAGGTAGACGTCGAAGCGCACGCGTTCGCCGGCGACGGCGAACGATGGTTCCCCCGCGAGCGGCGGCGCCGAGGCTTCGCGCTTGACGACCACGCGCTCGCGCGCGGCGACGCGTGCTGTGGCGAACAGCGGCGCTGGATCGTCCGGCGGGCCGGCCAAGGCGCGGCAGGCCTGCATGTCCTTCTTCACCTGCGCGTTGCCGTGTTCCTCGAACATCGGGTCGAGCAGCACCACGTCGGGCCGGTCGGCATCCGCGAGGCCAGCCAGCGTCGCGAGCGCGTCGCCAAGGCGCACCGACAGGTTGCGCGCCAACCACGTGTCCGCGATCGCGGCGGCGACGAGGCAGGCGAGCGCGGGCACGCGCTCGATGGCGAGCACCGGGCAGCCAAGGTGGGCCAGCGTCATCGCGTCGCGGCCGAGTCCGGCGGTGGCGTCGAGCACGCGCGGCGCGGTCGCGGCCTTGCCGAGGCCGACGGCGCGGGCGAGCGGATCGTCGCGTCGCGCCTGCCGCAGCCGTCGCGACAAGGGCCCCTGCGCGAGATCGAGGTCGACCGTCAGGCCGCCGTCGGCGATCGGTCCGCGCAGCGTGAGGCGACGGCCGTCGCGCACCAACTGCCAGGACGACGGTTCGCGCGTCGTCGCCGTCGGCACGCCATACGCCGCCGCGAGGGCGGAATCCGTGGCAACGGAACTTGGCGCCAGCGTTACCGCCGGCCTATCACCGCTAGGTCGCATGCACGTCGATCCGGTGCGCCGGAGTCTACGAACTGCGAACCAGATCGCATTTGCGTTCGTCCAATGCCACGGGGCTCCCGACGCCCGCCTGCCCGCCTGGAGACCGAAAAAAGCCCTGATTCCCGCCTGCTTTCGCTGGTGGTGCTACAGTTTCGCAGATCGTGATCGCAGTGCCAGTGGACGGTATGCGGCGATCTGGGTCCCTAGCAATCCTTCCTCCTTCCATGCGGCGTCTGCACCTCAAGCTGTTCTTCCTCCGCTCCCGGGTCAAGCGCGAAGCCCAAGGCGTCACCGCCAAGACGCTGGGCGTGCGGCCGGCCACCATGTCGCACCTCGAACAGGGCCGGTCCCTGCCGACGCTGCCGATGCTGCTCGCCCTGTGCAAGCACTACGACGTGTCGCCGACCTACCTGCTCGACGACGAGCGGCCGATCGAGCCCGCGCCGCGCGACCGCTGGACGGAGCGCGACAGCCTGATCGCCCGCGGCCACTGGATCGAAGTCCCCGAGGGTTCGATGGTGACCACGCACGACGGCGTCCGCCTCGCCGCGGTCCAGCCCGGCGCGCGCTTCTTCGACGCGGCGGCGCAGGCCCAGCGCATGACCTGTCCGACGGCGGCGGCGGCGAAGGACCTCGAGAGCGGCGTCAAGCAGGCGGCCGCGCAGCGCGATCGCGAGCTCGAGGACATGCTCGCGCGCGAACTGATGGGGCAGCGCAAGCCGCGCAGCAAGCCCGTCGCCAAGAGCGTGCTGAAGGGCGCCATGCCGATGGCGCACGGCTGACCGGAGCGGTCGGCATCACCGCCGTCGCAGCGACGTCGCCAGCGGCCGCGTGAGCGGCCGCGCGCGTTTGCGCCACGCAGGCCTCAGGCCGCCGACTTGCGGGCGACGAACAGTCCGAGCACACGGCGGATGTCGACCCACTGCGGGTCGCGGCGCACGCGCTCCTCGACGAGGCTGCTCGACCCCGCTGATGCGCCTTCGCTTGCTTCGTGCAAGCAGAGGAAGCCCCCGGCGCGCACCTTCGGCGCCCAGGTCTCGAAGTCCTGCGCTGCCGCGACGTGACGATCGTCGCCGTCGATCAGCAGCATGTCGATCGGCTGGGCCACGGCGGCAGCGGCATCGTGGCCGCGACGGATCTCGACGACCTCTTCGACGTGCGCCCGCCGCAGGTTCTGCGCCAGCGCGGCGCCCGGGGCCGCCGTGCCGACGTCGACGTAGACGAGCCGCGGATTGCGCTTGCCCCGCAGGCCGCGCGAAATGGCCACCGCGCCCTGGCCCAGCGGGTCGCCGATCTCGACGACGCGCGGATCCTCGTGCGGCAGCGAGCGCGCGAGATCGAACAGCGCGATCGCTTCGGCGATGGCGAGCCGGCCGTCGATGGCCGCGCACGGGAACAGTTGGGCATAGCGCAGGCCATGCAGCAGCAGCCGGGCGCGCGCGGTCAGGGCCGGAACGAATGGCGTCGACATGCGCGGTCCTATCGGCGTTTCGCGTCTTCGTGGTGCAATCGACGCGGTCAGGATTGGCGACGTGGCGGCTGCGCCAGCGGCCACGAGGGCCCGTGACGATGGCGCAGGGCGCCGGGCGCGGCGCGCTCGCCAAGGCGCGTCTCGATCGCTTGGGCGAGGCCGAGGATGCCGTTGTGATCGGGATGGGTCGGCGAACACCAGACGTGGCCGTAGCCGAACAGCCAGCTGAGCGTGCGCGCGCGCAGCGACGGTCGGTCGCGGCGCAGCGCCTCCTGCAGCGTCGACGTGAGCGCTGCGAGCTGCGTGTGGTGCGCGACGCCGCGGACGCCGTAGGCAGCCCGGCCGAGGTGTGCGACCGGCGTGCCCGCCAGCAGCGC
This sequence comes from Planctomycetota bacterium, assembly GCA_040375075.1. Taxonomy (GTDB): domain Bacteria; phylum Planctomycetota; class UBA1135; order UBA1135; family UBA2386; genus UBA2386. The sequence goes on from JBEITC010000024.1 coordinate 18,033, forward strand.
GATCGTTGCGGCGGGATGGTTGACGGTCACGGTCGCGAGCGCGGTCGCCGCGACTTCGGGCGCGGCAGCGGCTGGCAAGAGGTCGACGCCGGCGAACCTCCGTTGGCGCCACGCTGGTGGCGCTACGACAGCGAGGCGTCCATCGCAGCCGAGCGCGTGGCTCGCAGCGGCGGCGGCGCGAACGAGCTGCGCGGCCGCAGGCGCATCCGGCGCGTCGTGGGCGAGGCGCGGGTCGGCCGCGTCCTGCAGCAGGACCGCGAGGAAGGGGGGCGGAGGCAGGCACCACGCCGTCTCTCCCGATGTCGGCACCGGCAGCGCGTCGCGCCAGGCGGACAGGCTGTGCAACGCCGCTTGCGCGCCGTCTTGCCACCACGTCGTCGCGGCGTCGACGATCCGTTGCCACGAGGTCGGTGGGCGCACCGGCGCACGCGGCAGCGCGAACGGCGTCACCTGCGCCAGCGCGTGCGCGAGGCACGCCGC
>JBEITC010000547.1:0-2434 GCA_040375075.1 Planctomycetota bacterium
CCGGACTCGCGCAGCCGTTCGAGCCCGATCGCCGCGAGCCAGGCGACGAACAGCGTCGCCGGCGCGAGCCACCGCATCGGCCAGACGTTCTCGACCAGCGGCAGCAGGAACAGCGCGCGCACGCCCGGCACGAACAGCGCGAGCCCGGCGCAGAGCAGCCACGCCGTCACCGCGAACAGGCGGCCGCGCGCGCGGCCGGCGAACGCGCCGACGAGCGCGAGCAGGAGGCCGAGGTGCGAGACGAACACCGCGTACTCGGTCCAGTTCCAGTTCGGCAGGGCCGCCTTGCCGTCGGCGTTCGTGCGCGTCGTGCCGAGCAGGCCGAGCACGTTCTGCGGCCCGTACGGCACGGCGAGCTTGTCGGACGGATGGCCGATCGCGTCGGGCAGCACGAAGCCGAGCAGGCCGTAGCGCTCGAATGGCTGGTCGGCGATGTCCTGCCACACCGGCTTCGTCGGCCGCGCGCTGTGCGGGAAGAACTGCAGCGACGGCAGCACCTGCGGCAGCGCCAGCAGCCCGCCGAGCGCGAAGCCGAGCAGCAGGCGGCCGAGCGCGGCGCGGCCGGTGGCCTTGCCGTCGCGCAACAAGCGCATCGACCAGCGCCAGCCGGCGTACAGCAGGCCGAGCAGCGTCGTCGTCGCGGCGAACGGCGGGAAGCCGGCGAGCCACGGCATCGCGAAGGCGACGGCGAGCGCGGCGACGTGGCGCGCGCGCAGGGTCTCGGCAGCGACCAGCGCGTGCGCGGCCCACAACACGCCCGGCAGCCAGACGTACGCGCCCAGGCGCATCCAGAAGAACGCGTTGGCCGCCATCGGCCCCGACAGCTCGAACAGCAGCGCGCCGAACCACGCGCCGAGCGTCGACATGCCGACGGCGCGCAGCAGGCCGAAGGCGAGCAGGCCGCCGAGCGCGAGGTTGAGCCACGCGACGTAGACGAGCGCGCGCGCCGGTTCCGGCGCGAGCAGCGCCAGCCAGTTGGGCGGATACCACAGCCCGATCAGCCCGTGCGCGTGCAGCGGCGCGCCAAAGCGCGCGTGCGGATCCCACGTCGGCAGGCGGCCAGCGGCCAACTCGGCGCGCGCCAGTTCGAGCTCGGGCAGGAACCACACCGGCACCTCGGTGACGTCGGTGTTGGCGCCGTTGGCGGCGGCCTCGGACTGCTCGGCGGTCAGCGTCGCCGCGAGCGGCGGGAACTGTGCTGGCGAGTACGGCACGAAGTCGCGCGCGCCCGACACGCTCGGCCACAGCCACAGCAGCGGCGCGAGCAGCAGCGACAGCACGGCGAGGCGGGCTGCCAGCGCGTGCGCGCGCGGGTTCGCGGCGGCGGCGATGCTCATGCGCGCCTCCGACCGGCCCGCACCAGCCACAGCGCCAACGCGTACGCCAGCAGCGTCACCCGCAGCGGCCACACCACCTGCCAGCCGTCGTACGTGAACACGACCTCGTGCGCGCCGGCGGGCACGTGCACGGCGCGCAGGTAGTGGTCGGCGACGAAGATCTGCGTCGGCGCGCCGTCGATCGTCGCGCGCCAGCCGGCGTCCCACGGATCGGCGAGGCGCAGGTAGCCGGCGGCATCGGCCTGCACGCGCACGACCACGCGTTCGTCGCGCCGCGCGACCAGCTCGACGCGCGCGTTGGCCGGCGTCGACGCGTCGACGGCCGGGGCGTTGGCGTCCTCGAGCACGACGCGCCGCGCGACGTCGCGGTCGCGCGCGCCGAGCGCCAGAAGCCGCGTCTGCGCGTCCGGCAGCAGATCGACCTGCTGCACGAACGTCGCGCGCGGCAGCGCCGTCGTGCGTTCGTAGAGCTTGTAGGCGCCGCAGCCGGGCGGCGTGCGGTCGACGAGCGTCGGGCTCGCCGGCACGGCCTCGCGCGTCAGCAGGAAGCGCATGCCGTAGAGGTCGCACAGCGGGTGCGTCACCGCCGCCGGGTCGTGGAACGAGCCGACGCCAGCGCCGCGGTACGGCGCGCTCGGGTCGATCGCGCCGACGAACTGTTCGTAGCGCGCCTTCGGCAGCGGGTTGTAGGCGCCGCTGTCCTCGAGGCGCAGGAAGCCGGGGATGTTGCCGGGCAGGGCGGTGTCCTTGCGCGCGGCGGTGGCGGTCAGCCGGCACAGGCGCGGGCGGTCGCCATTGCCCGGCGCGGCGTCGGCGGCCGGCAGCAGCACGCGCGGCAACGTCGTCAAGCGTTCCGCTGGCACCGTCTGCACCGGCCCGAGGCCCGCGTGCAGCAACTCGGCGGCGGTGGCCGCGGCCCACAGCAGCGCGCGCGGGCCGGCGGCGAGCAGCAGGCCGGCGAGGCCGAGCAGCGTCGTGATCAGCGCCCGCGACGCGGTGGTCTGCAGGCGTTCGCGATTGTGCGCCGCTTCGCCCGGCATCGCGTCGCGCTGCAGCCACGCCGCCGCCGCGTTCGCGTCGCCGCCGATCGCCTGCAC
>JBEITC010000621.1:0-1882 GCA_040375075.1 Planctomycetota bacterium
CGCGAAGCCCGCCGCCGCGCCGGTCCGCGACTTCATCGACGCCATGGACGCATTCGGTCGGCCCATGCGCATTCCGCGCGAGGAGTACCGCAGCAAGGTGCTGCCCGACCTGATCAAGGCGCACGGCAGCAACCCCGACCAGCTGGTCGGCGTCATCATGCAGGCCCTGCGCGACGGCCTCGCCGCCGACGTGCTCGCCGCCGCCAACCGGCTCACCGTCGTCGACAAGGACGTCGAACGCGCGCTGTCGATCCTCGCCGTGGTGCAGCGCGACGCCGGCGAACTCGACTCGGCCGCCGCGACGCTGCGCGAGCTGCAGCAGAAGCGCCCGCAGTCGCCGGCCGCCAAGGTCGGGCTGGGCATGCTGGCGATCCAGCGCGGCGAGCGCGCCGCCGGCGAGGCGTTGCTGTGGGAGGCGCTGCAGCTGGACTGCAACCACACCGACGCCGTGCACGGCTGGCTGCAGCTGCGCTTCGAAGCCGTCGGCGACGCCGGCTACCGCGAGGAACTGCAGAAGCTCGCAGCGCTGCCGGGCGGCTGGCGCGGCCCGCTGTGGCTCGCGCGCCACATGGCGCAGAAGGGCGAAGTCGCGGCCGCGGCGGCGATCTACCGCGACGTCCTGCAGCGCGCCGGCGACCAGCTCGACGCGCTGGTGATGGCGAGCGCCGACCTCGTGCAGGCGCAGCAGCACGACCTCGTGCGCGAACTCGTCGTGCCGCGCTTCGTGCCCGGCCGCAGCCACCCGCACGCCGGTCTCGCGCTGCTGCACCACTACGCGCAGACGCAGGACCACACAGCCGGCGCGGCGCTGCTGCACCAGATGCACCTGCACTACGGCCACATGGTCGGCGCCGAGCTGCAGCCGTTCACCGCCGAGTTCGATCGCCAGCGCCTCGCCAAGCTGCCGCCGCCGCAGCCGATGGGGCCGAACCCGCGCCTTGGCCTGTACCGCCTCGATCGCCCGGTCTGGTACGCCGGCCTCGAGGATCCATCGTGGCTGCTGCCGCAGAAGCCGCCCGGCGGCAAGCAGGCGTTGTTCTTCGCGCTCAGCATCGAAGGCACCGCCGAGATGCTGACCGGCAAGGAGGACGAGGTCGGTCGCCTGTCGCGCAGCGTCGCGCTGCTGCTCGCGGAGCAGGCCTGGCTGTCGACGCCGCACCGCGGCGGCGCCGTGCTGCCGCTCGCCGAGCAAGGCGGCTGGGCGCTGATGGGACGGCCGTGGCCGGAAGATCAACTCGTGCAGCAGGTGCCCGAAGCCGAGCGCAAGGACACGCTGCTGGTGACCGGCACGCTGCGCGTCGACGGCGACATGCGCCGCATCGACCTGTTCGTCTTCGACTGCGCGACCAACGCGCGCGTCGGCCACGCGTCCGCCGAGGGCACGGTGGCGACCACCGGCGACCTGCTGCTGCGGTTGATGGCCGAACTGTGGCCGCTGCTCGGCGGCCCGAAGGACCACAAGCCGCCGGTCGGCGACGCCGCCTTCTGGCACCGCTACGCCGACGGCCTCGGCCAGCACGCTTCGCTCGTCGTCACGCAGGCGGGCGGCATGCCGAAGGAACGCCTCTACGGCGAGCGCTACATCACGCAGTGGCTGCAGAACGCAGCGCTGCAGGAACCGCGCTGGCAGCCGGGGTTCTGGCTGCTGCTGTCGGCGATGGGGGTGCTGCACCAGCTCGGCTCGCCGGTGCCGAAGGAGCACGCGCGCTTCGTCGCCGAGGTGTTCCGCCAGTCGCCGCCGAACAGCCCGTTCGCGCGGTTGGCCGTACGCGCCCTGCGCGCCGCCGGCCTCGACGCCATCTGGCAGGCGCGCCGCGCCGAGATCGTCGCCGCCGCCGGCGGCGACCCGGCGTTCGCGGCCTGGCTGCAGCGCGCCGAAGCC
>JBEITC010000088.1:0-10605 GCA_040375075.1 Planctomycetota bacterium
GCGCTGGTCGCCGGCCGGCGGCGGCGAGCGCGGCCTGCACGTAGCCGTCGAGCGGATCGCGCCGCCAACCCGGGTCACCGACCACCGACGGCGCCGCCTCGCGCGGCGGCACGAACGCCCAATGCTGCGCTGGCGCCGCAGCGGCGGCGAGGGCGAGGGCGACGGCGGGCGACGCGATGGCGCGGAGCATGGACGGCATGGACGAGGTCGGCGCTGGGCCGACGCGCAGTCCTTACCGCGGCGGCGGCCGGCCGCGCGCGCGGTTGCAAGATTGGGATCAAGTGGCGCCACGCTGCCAGCGCTGCGGGGACCGGAGCCTGCGCGCGGCAACGGCCAGCGCCTTCGCCGCACGCCACGCCGTCGACACATAGCCGGCGTCGCAACCGCGGCTGCGAACCGACGCGGCGACCCGCCCGCTGCAGCCCAGCGACCACGGCGCGAGGGCGACGAGCCTGCGCAACCGGGACGCGCCGCGACCGCGCCGTTCCCTCCGGCAGTCGCTTGCCTCGCGCCGACCGCGCGGCGAAGGTCTCCGGGCCACATGTCGACCCCACCCGCCCCCGCCGGCTCGCCGCTCGTCGGCGTCATCATGGGTTCGCGCTCCGACTGGGAGACGCTGCGGCACTGCAGCGACACGCTCACCGAGCTCGGCGTGCCGCACGAGTGCGTGGTGGTCAGCGCCCACCGCACGCCGGACTGGCTGATGGAGTACGCCGGCACGGCCGAGGCGCGCGGGCTGCAGGTGATCGTCGCCGGCGCCGGCGGCGCTGCGCACCTGCCGGGCATGGCGGCGAGCAAGACGGCGCTGCCGGTGCTCGGCGTGCCGATCGAGAACGGCGCGCTGCGCGGCCTCGACGCGCTGCTGGCGATCGTGCAGATGCCCGGCGGCGTGCCGGTCGGCACGCTCGCGATCGGCAAGGCCGGCGCGATCAACGCCGGCCTGATGGCGGCGTCGATCCTCGGCGTGCGCGAGCCGAAGTTCCGCGAGGCGCTGCGCGCCCGCCGCGCCAAGACCACCGCCGAGGTGCTGGCCAACCGCGACCCGCGGGTGGAGCCGCGCGGATGAAGGTCGGCGTGCTCGGTGGCGGGCAGCTGGCCCGCATGCTCGCGCTCGCCGGACTGCCGCTCGGCGTGCGTTGCCGCTTCCTCGACCCGTCGCCGCGCGCCGTCGCCGGCCACGTCGGCGACCTCGTCGTAGCGCCGTACGACGACCCCGAGGGCCTGCGGCGCCTCGCCGACGGCGTCGACGTGGTGACCTTCGAGTTCGAGAACGTGCCGGCCTCGTCGATCGAGCTGCTGCAGCAGCACGTGCGCGTGGCGCCAGCGCCGGTCGCGCTGGCGATCGGCCAGGACCGCGTGCGCGAGAAGACGCTGTTCGGCGAACTCGGCATGGCGACGCCGAAGTGGCGCGCGGCGAGCAGCCGCGACGAGCTGCACGCCGCCGTCGCCGCCGTCGGCCTGCCGTGCATCGTCAAGACGCGGCGCCTGGGCTACGACGGCAAGGGCCAGGCGCGGCTCGCCGCCGGCGCCGACGCCGCCGCGGTCGACGCGGTGTGGCAGGACCTCGGCGACGCGCGCAACGGCGGCCTGATCGTCGAAGGCTTCGTGCGCTTCGACCGCGAGGTCAGCGTGCTGGCGGCGCGCGCGCGCAACGGGTCGGTCGCCTACTACCCGCTGGTCGAGAACGTGCACGAAGGCGGCATCCTGCGCCGCAGCCGCGCGCCGGCCCCCGGCGTGCCGGCGGCGGTCGAGCAGCGCGCGCACGCGTTCGTGCGCGCGGCGATGGAGCGCCTCGACTACGTAGGCGTGCTGGCGGTCGAGTTGTTCCTGCGCGGCGACGAGCTGCTGGCCAACGAGATGGCGCCGCGCGTGCACAACTCCGGCCACTGGACGATCGAAGGCGCCGCCTGTTCGCAGTTCGAGAACCACCTGCGCGCCATCCTCGGCCTGCCGCTCGGCAGCACGGCGATGGCCGGCGGCGGGCAAGCGACGATGATCAACCTGATCGGCGACCTGCCGGAGCGCGGCGCGCTGCTCGAGCTGCCGGGCCTGCACCTGCACGCCTACGGCAAGGGCCTGCGCCCGGGCCGCAAGGTCGGCCACGCGACCGTCGTCGGCGCCGACCGCGACGCCGTCGACGCGCTGGCGGCGCAGGCGCTGCTGCTGCCGCCCGGCGACCCGGCGGCCTGGGGCTTCGACGGCTGAGCAGCGCGCGGTCCGCCGTCAGGCAGGCCGTGCTGGCGGCGGTCGGCGCAACGACAGCAGCACCGCGCCGGCGAGCACGCCGAAGATCACCGCCAGCGACAGCCACGACGGCACCTTGACGACGCCGTGCAGCATCAGCTTGCCGCCGACGAAGGCGAGCACGATGCCGAGCCCCGGCTTCAGGTAGACGAAGCGGTCGGCCATGCCGGCGAGCACGAAGTACAGCGATCGCAGGCCGAGGATCGCGAAGATGTTCGACGTGAACACGAGGAAGGGATCCGTCGTGACGGCGAACACGGCCGGGATCGAGTCGACGGCGAAGATGACGTCCGTGATCTCGACGAGCACGAGGGCCAGGAACAGCGGCGTCGCGTACCAGCGGCCGGCCTCGCGCACGAAGAACCGATCGCCATGGAATCCGACCGTCGGGATGCGGCCGCGCAGCCAGCGCAGCAGCCGCGACTCCTCCTCGGTCGGCTGGTCGCCCTTGCTGAAGACGAGCTTGCCGGCGGTGAACAGCAGGAAGGCGCCGAACAGATAGAGGATCCAGGCGAAGCGCTCGACCAGCAGCGCGCCGCCGAAGATCATCGCCGCGCGCAGCGCCACCGCCGACAGGACGCCCCAGTACAGCACCCGGTGCTGCAGATGCGCCGGCACCTTGAGCGCGCCGAACACGACGACGAAGACGAACAGGTTGTCGACCGAGAGCGACTGCTCGATCAGCCAGCCGGCGTAGTAGTCGAGCGCGGCGGTGGCGCCGTGCTGGGCGGCGACGAGGCCGCCGAACGCCACGGCGAGCGTGCTCCAGACCACGACCCAGCCGAGCGACTCGCGGAAGCCCGGCGTGTGGGCCTTCTTGTGGAACACGCCGAGGTCGAGCAGCAGCATCACGGCGACTCCGGCGAGGAAGGCGGCGTAGAACAGCGGCGAGACTTCGAGGTGCGGTGGTGGAACGGGTGGCATCCCGGCAACTGGGGAGGTGGTGCGATGGCGAGCGCGGTGCAGCGTGCCGCAACACCTGCCCTCGCGGCCATCAAGACCGCGGAAGTTTCCATGGGCGACCGGTTGCGCCCGCGGTTCCGTTTGCCCCTCCCACGGACGCCGCCTACTCTCTTCGCCCCCGAACGGGCCACGAAGGCCCCGACGGCTGGCAGGACCGGACCACGCGCAATACCTTGCCCGATCCGGACCCGCCGAAGCCGACGCCGCGCCCCGAACCACCACCCCGATGAAGTCCCGCAGCAAGCCCGACTTCCCCCTCATCGACCGCATCACCCGCCGCGCCTTCGCCCACATGGTGGCGATGATCCACGTGGCGAACAACCGGCCGGACGCCGACAAGACCGATCCCAAGGTCGGCGGCCACCCGGCGGCCTGCGCGTCGAGCCTCGACTTCCTGGCGGCGCTGCACCTCGTCGTGCGCGAGCCGGGCGACTTCGTCTGCTGCAAGCCGCACGCCTCGCCCGCGGACCACGCGCTCAACCACGCGCTCGGCCTGTTCCGCCACGCTGACGGCCGCTGGTTCGACGACGCCGACGCCGAGGCGGTGATGCACCGTCTGCGCAGCTTCTCGCACGACGGCAAGCCGGTGTTCCAGAGCTACCACGCCGACGCCGACCCGGACGGCTGGCGCTTCCTGCCGTCGGGTTCGGTCGGCATCCCGCCGGTCAACGCCGCCTACCTGTCGCTCGCCTACCGCTACGCGCGCCAGCACGGCTGGACCGTCGCCGAGCCGCACTTCTGGTGCATGATGGGCGACAGCGAGTTCCGCGAAGGCTCGCTGCTCGAGGTCATGCCGGAGGTCGCCGAACGCGAGCTCGGCAACGTCACCTGGATCGTCGACTACAACCGCCAGAACCTCGACGGCACGCGCATCCCGAACAACCGCGGCCTGCAGGGCACCGACGCCGACCGCATCGAGCGCACCGCGGCGGCCAACGGCTGGGAAGTCATCCAGCTGCGGCACGGCGGCTTCCGCGAGCAGGTGTTCGCCAAGAAGGGCGGCGACGCGCTGCGCAAGGTCTTCGAGCGCGGCTTCACCGACTACCACTACCAGGCGCTGGTCTGGAAGCGCGACGGCAAGCTGATGCGCGAGGCGATCCTCGCCGAGGACAAGGCGTGCAAGGCGCTGCTCGACACGCTGAGCGACGCCGACCTCGTCCGCCTGTTCTACGACACCGGCGGCCACGACCACGCCGCGATCGTCGACGCCTTCGAGCGCAGCAAGCTCGACACGCGCCGGCCGACGCTGATCATCGCGCACACCATCAAGGGCCGCGGCCTGCAGTGCGTCGCCGCCAACGGCAACCACTCGGCGATGCCCGAGGAGAGCGAGGTCGTCGAGATCCTCGCCGGCCACGGACTCTCGCTCGAGCGGCCGTTCGTGCGCTGGGCCGAGGGCTCGCCCGAGGCGCGCTTCCTCGCCGAGCGCGGCGTCGCCGTGCGCCAGGGCATCGAGGCGCTCGAGCAGGAAGCGAAGCAGAACCGCGCGCGCGTGCAGGCGCAGATCGACGCGCAGGGCGGCATGCCGGAGTCGCTCGACATCAACCTCAAGATGGCGCCCACCACGCACACGCAGTGGATGTGGGGCCAGCTCGCCGCGAAGCTGATCCGCATCGGCGTCTACGACGCGCTCGCCAAGGCCGGCCGCGAAGGCAAGGCCGGCAAGGCGCCGACCGCCGACGAGGCGAAGTGGAACCCGCTCGCCGACCTGATGATGACGATGGCGCCGGACGTCGGCACGTCGACCAACATCAACCCGGCGATGGACGAGAAGATCTTCGGCCCCAAGCACGACGAGAACTGGGAGTCGAAGCTCGACCTGCACGAGCGCCTGCGCCCCGAGCTGGCGCCGACCGACGAGGCCTGGACGCGGCACATCCGCTTCGAGATCGCCGAGGCCAACTGCATGAGCGCCGTCGGCAGCTTCGGCAAGATGGACGCCTTCGCGGGCATCCCGTTCCTGCCGATGATGACGGTCTACGACTTCTTCATCAAACGCGCCCTCGACCAGCTCTACTACGACCTCTACTGGGGCGCGTCGTTCGTGCTCGTCGGCACGCCGAGCGGCATCACGCTGGCGCCCGAGGGCGCGCAGCACAGCTGGAAGAGCGACATCCAGATCCCCAACCTGATCACGTGGGAGCCGGCGTTCGCGATCGAGCTGGAGTGGATCCTCTGCGACGCGATCCGCCGCCACTTCGCCCACGAGAACAAGGGCCGCAGCGGCGTGCTCGTGCGCGCCGTCACGCGCGCGCTGCACCAGAGGGACCTGCTCGACTGGCTGAAGAAGCAGGCGAAGTGGAAGCGCGAGCTGCCCGCCGGCGCCGAGCTCGGCCTCACCGCGCAGGACGGCGGCCTGCACGAGGCCGAAGTGCCGCACGCCGGCGACGCCGAGATCCTCGCCGCGCTCAAGCACGACGTGCTCGCCGGCGGCTACCGCCTGATCGACTGGCGCGGCTACCGCGGCTACCAGCCCGGCGAGAACGTCGTCGAGCTCTTCGTCATGGGCGCGCTGGTGCCTGAGGCGATCGAGGCCAGCAAGCTGCTGCTCGACCGCGGCGTGTACGCCAACGTCACCGTCGTGACTTCGCCGGACCTGCTGTGCGGCGAACTCGGCCGCAAGACCGGCTTCCAGCACCTCGTGCAGACGCTCGGCGTCAACGGCCGCCTGCACCTGCGCCCGGCCGGCAAGGGCGCGTCGGGCCCGCTCGGCCCCGGCGACGTCGTCGACCTCGCCGGTCGCCGCGTGCCGATCGTGTCGGTGCACGACGGCGAGATCGGCCTGCTCGACAACCTCGGCTCGCTGGTCGGCGTGCCGCAGGTCGCCAAGGCGGTCGTCAAGTTCAGCAAGTCGGGCACGCCCGCGCACATCTTCCGGTACCACGGCCTGCACGGCGAAGGCATCGCCGAGGCCTGTGGCCAGGCGCTGGCGCAGACGGCGCTCGAGACCGTGCAGCTGCACGGCGAGGCGCTCGGCGTGCTGCGGGCGCAGCAGGGCCAGCCGGCCGCCGACTGGCGCGAGCTGTGGCCGAACCCGGTGTGAGCCGCCCGACCGAGGGCGGCGCTGGCCGGGCGAACCGGCGGCCGGCGCGCGCCGTGGGGCTGTGGCCGCCGGCAGGCGCGGCCTAGAACCGGCCACCTGGACGCGCTCTTGCGATGACCGCCTACCCGCCGTTCCCGTCCCGCCGCCCCAGCTCCCTGCCGCTCGTCGTCGCCGGCGCCGCCTTCGCGCTGGCGAGCTACCTCGTGCTCGAGCGCGGCGGCTTCTTCACCCCGCCACCTGCGGCCGAGCCGCGCGCGGTGACGCCGCGCGGCGACCTCGCCGGCATGGAGCAGACGTTCGTCGACGTCTTCGCGCGCTGCTCGCCGTCGGTCGCGCACATCAACACGTCGTCGTTGGTGCGCACCGGCTGGGGCCGCGTCGCCGAGCAGCGCGGCTCGGGCAGCGGCTTCGTCTGGGACCGCTCGGGCACCGTGGTGACCAACCACCACGTCGTCGAGAACGCGCGCGAAGTGCAGGTCACCGTCGGGGGCCGGAACTTCCGCGCCGACGTGCTGGCCTCGTCGCCGGCGCACGACCTCGCGGCGCTGCGGCTGCGCGGCAGCGTCGCCGACCTCGTGCCGCTGGCGCTCGGCAGCTCGGCCGAACTCAAGGTCGGCCAGACCGCGATCGCCATCGGCAATCCGTTCGGCTTCGACCAGACGATGACGACCGGCATCGTCAGCGCGCTCGAACGCAGCCTGGAGAAGCCCGACGGCGGGCTGATGCACGGCCTGATCCAGGTCGACGCCGCGATCAACCCCGGCAACTCCGGCGGGCCGCTGCTCGACTCCGCCGGCCGGCTCGTCGGCGTGACGACCGCGATCTACTCGCCGAGCGGCGCCAGCGCCGGCATCGGCTTCGCGGTGCCGGTCGATCTCGTCAACGAGATCGTGCCGCGGCTGCTCGGCGGCAAGTCGACGACCGCGATCCTCGGCGTGAAGACGCAGTACAGCAGCTACCGCCTCGACGGCGACCTCGACTACCCCTCGGGCGCGATCGTCACCGAGGTCGTCGACGGCTACGGCGCTGCGGCTGCAGGCCTGCGGCCGTTCCGCATCACGGCGGGCGCGCGCGGCGAGGTCATCGAGCAGTACGGCGACGTGCTGGTCGCCATCGACGGCAAGCCGCTGCGCACGTTCGACGAGTTGCCGCGCCTGCTCGCCGGCCGCAAGCCCGGCGACGTGGTCAAGGTGACCGTCGTGCGCGGCCTGCCCGAGGCGCCGCAGCCGATCGAGCTGCCGATCCGCCTGACGGCGCCGGGCGAGAGCGTGCGTTCGGGCTCGTAGCAGGACCGCGCTGCGCGCGACCGCCGGCGCGCGCCCGGCATGGCCGCGATCGCGGCATCGGCGGTCCGACCGCTGCCCGAACGCCGCCCGACCGCCGCCCGGCAGACGGACGCCTGCTCGGCAGCCGTTCCGTCGCCGCTCAGCCGCCCATCGCGGCGAGCTTCGCCTCGACCACCTGCTCGCGCGCGTCGAAGCGCGGCAGCTGGATGTGCCGCGCCAGCGCGGCGTCGATCGCCGCCGCCGGCGCGAGACCGACGAGCTCGCTCTCGGCGACCTGCACGCCCTTCTGCGCCGCGAGCTCCGCGACCTTGTCGAAGACCGCGCGGACCGACGTGGTCTCGAAGTCGAGCAGGTTCATCGACACCTGCGCGAGCTTCTTGTCGTCGAGGAAGAAGCCCATCGCCTGGACCTTCTTGAAGCCGCCGTCCTTCTCGCGCACGGCCTTGGCGATGTCCTTGGCCAGCTGCACGTCCTCGGTCGCGAGGTTGACGTTGTAGGCGATGAGGAACTTGCGCGCGCCGACGGCGACGGCGCCGGCGGTCGCGTGCATCTGCGCGGGACCGAAGTCCGGCGCGAACTCGGGATCCGTGCCGACGAGCGCCTGCAGTCCCTCGAACTCCTTGTTGCGGAAGTTGCCGAGCACGCGCCGGCTCTCGCGCGCGCACGCGTCGGCGTACAGGAACACCGGCAGGCCGAGCTCCTGGCCGATGCGCGCGCCGACGGCCTTGGCGGTCGCCACGGCGTCGGCCATCGTCGCGCCGGCGAGCGGCACGAACGGGCAGACGTCCATCGCGCCCATGCGCTTGTGCTCGCCCTTGTGCCCGCGCAGGTCGATCGCGGCCATCGCCGCCTTGGCGCCGCGCACCGCCGCGTCGGCGATCGCCGGCACAGGCCCGGCGAGCGTCACGACCGCGCGGTTGTGGCTGCCGTCGAGCTCGGCGCCGAGGCACTTCACGCCCGGCACGGCCGTCATCGCCGCGACGATCGCGTCGACCTTGGCGCGATCGCGGCCTTCGGAGAAGTTGGGGACGAATTCGAGCAGCGGTGCGGCGGTCATGCGTGAGGGCGACCTTCCTACCCCGCCGCGGGGCGTCGATCCAGCGAGCCGCGCGGTTGCGCCGCCCGGCCGGTTGCCGGATCGTTGCCACCATGACCGCAGCGGGCAAACGCACCCTCGACCGGCTGATCTGCCGCCTGGGCGTCTGCTCGCGCCGCCAGGCGGAAGCGGCCATCCGCCAAGGCCGCGTGCAGGTCAACGGCCGCGTCGTCCGCGACCCGCAGACGTGGGTCGACGTCGTCCGCGACAAGGTCGTGCTCGACGGCGACGCCGTGCGCGCTCGCGCCAAGGAGCACTGGATGCTCCACAAGCCGGTCGGCTACGTGACGACGGCAGCGGACGAGCACGGCCGCGAGACCGTGTACGCGCTGATGCCCAAGGACCTGACGTGGCTGGCGCCGGTCGGCCGGCTCGACCGCGACTCGTCGGGACTGCTGCTGTTCACCAACGACCACGACCTCGCGCTCGCCATCCTGCAGCCGACCGGCAAGCTGCCGAAGACCTACGACGTGCGCATCAAGGACCATCCGTCGGACGAGGACGTGCGGCGGCTGCGCGAAGGCATCGAGCTGCACGACGGCATGACGCTGCCGGCCAAGGTCGACGAGATCGAGCGCAACGACCGCTCGACGGTGCTGCGCTTCGTGCTGACCGAGGGCCGCAACCGGCAGATCCGGCGCATGGTGATGGCGATCGGCTCGCGCGTGTACACGCTGCATCGCACGCAGATCGGCCCGCTGACGCTCGGCGACCTGCCGGCCGGCGCGAGCCGGCGCCTGACCGAAGACGAGCTGGCGGCGCTGCGCTCGTCGGTCAGCGGCTTCCGGCCGCCGGCGCCCAAGCATCCGCGCGCTGGCTGACGTTGCGCACGACGACCTCGCCGTCCTTCACGGTCATCGCCACCGGGTTGCCGCCGAAGGCGTAGCCGACGGCCTGCCAGCTCGGGACGTCGAGCACGCACAGGTCGGCGCGCTTGCCGGGGTGCAGCGAGCCGACCTCGGCATCGAGCCGCAGCGAGAAGGCCGGGTTGATCGTCGCCGCCGTGATGACCTCCTCGGCGGTCATCTTCATCTGCGTGCACGCGATCGTCTGGATCAACGTCATCGACTGCGTGTGGCACGAGCCGGGGTTGAAGTCGGTGGCGATCGCGACAGCGCAGCCCGCTTCGATCATGCGCCGCGCCGGCGCGTAGTGGGGCTTCGCGAGGAAGAAGATCGTGCCGGGCAGCAGCACGCCGACCGTGTCGCTCGCCGCCATCGCGGCGATGCCCGCGTCGGAGATGCGGCCGAGGTGGTCGGCCGAGTCGGCGCCGAGCGCCACGGCCAGCTCGGCCCCGCCCATCGGCTGGATCTCGTCGGCGTGCATGCGCAGCCGCAGGCCGGCGGCGCGCGCGGCCCGCAGCACGCGCTCGCTCTGCGCGCGATCGAACACGCCGGGCTCGGCGAACACGTCGCACGCGTCGGCGAGCGGCGCGAGCGTCGGGATCATCTCTTCGCACAGCAGGCGCACGTACGCCTCGCGGTCCTGCCGGTACTCGGGCGGGAACTCGTGCGCGCCGAGGAACGTGCGCGTCGTCGTCAGCGGCACGTTCGCGCGCGCCGCCGCCAGCGCGCGCAGGCTCTTCTCCTCGTCGGCCAGCGACAGGCCGTAGCCGGTCTTGCACTCGACGGTGGTCGAGCCATGCGCGAGGAAGCCCCACAGCCGACGCTCGGTCGCCGTCGCCAGCTCGGCGAGCGGCATCTCGCGCACGGCGCGCATCGAGCTCAGGATGCCGCCGCCGGCCGCGGCGATCGCCATGTAGTCGGCGCCAGCGCAGCGCATGTGGAACTCGGCTTCGCGGGTCTTCGCGAACACCGGGTGCGTGTGGCAGTCGACGAAGCCCGGCAGGACCACGCGGCCGCCGACGTCGACCTCGTCCTTGGCGCGGTAGGCGCGCGCGAGCGCATCGGTCGTGCCGGTTGCGACCACGCGCCCGGCGCGCACCGCCACGGCGCCGTCGGCGACGACGCCCA
>JBEITC010000383.1:0-4044 GCA_040375075.1 Planctomycetota bacterium
CGTCGCCCGTCCCGCTCACGCCGTCGCGGCGCCGACGTGCGCCGGCAGCGTCTTCTTGGCGATCTCGTCGAGGATGCGCGCGACGAAGTCCGCGAGCGGCAGCGTGCCGAGCTTCTCGCCGGCCTGGTTCTGCAGCGCGACCGTGCGCTCCTCGAGCTCCTTGCCGCCGATGACGGCGAAGTAGTTGACGCGCGCGAGGCGGGCGTTGCGCACCTTGGCGCCGAGCGAGTCGGCGTTCTCGTCGATGGTCACGCGCACGCCGTGGTCGAACAGCGCGTCCTTGACCTCGCGCGCGAACGCCAGCTGCGCCTCGTTGATCGGGATCACGCGCACCTGCTCGGGCGCGAGCCAGAGCGGGAACTTGCCCTCGAAGTGCTCGATCAGGATGCCGAGGAAGCGCTCGAGGCTGCCGAGCGTCGCGCGGTGCAGCATGACGCAGTTCTTGCGGCTGCCGTCCTCGGCGACGTAGGTGGCGTCGAAGCGGTCCTTGCCCGGCAGGTTGGGGTCGAGCTGGATGGTGCCGCACTGCCAGCCGCGGCCGATCGCGTCGACCAGCGTGAACTCGAGCTTGGGCCCGTAGAAGGCGCCCTCGCCCGGCGACACGATGAAGTCGAGGCCGGCGGCGCGCACGGCGTCGCCGAGCGTCTTCTCGGTGCGGTCCCACGTGGCGTCGTCGCCGATGCGCTGGGCCGGCCGCGTCGCCAGCTTGACGGTGATGCGGTCGCGGCCGAAGCCGAAGTCGGCGTAGACCTCGGTCAGCATGCGGCAGAACGTCGCGACCTCGTCGCCGACCTGCTCCTCGGTGCAGAGGATGTGGCCGTCGTCCTGCACGAAGCCGCGCACGCGCATGATGCCGTGCAGCGCGCCCGAGGCCTCGTTGCGGCAGCACGAGCCGAACTCGGCGAGGCGCAGCGGCAGGTCCCGGTAGCTCTTCAGGCTGGTCTTGTAGATCAGCAGGTGGCCCGGGCAGTTCATCGGCTTGATGGCGAAGTCGCGCTTCTCCGACTCCGTCGTGAACATGTTCTCGCGGTACTTCTCCCAGTGGCCGCTGCGCTCCCACAGCGAGCGCGCCATCACGCTCGGCGTGTGCACCTCGACGTAGCCGTACTTGCGCTGCTTCGCGCGCATGTAGTCCATCAGCGCCACGTAGATGGACCAGCCCGCGGGATGCCAGAACACCTGGCCGGGGTTGTCCTCCTCGACGTGGAAGAGGCTCATCTCCTTGCCGAGCTTGCGGTGGTTGCGGCGCTTGGCTTCCTCCAGGCGGTGCAGGTGCTGCTTGAGGCCCTTCTCGTCGGCGAAGCAGGTGCCGTAGACGCGCGTCAGCTGGTCGCTGGTCTGGTCGCCGTGCCAGTAGGCGCCGGCGACGGACATCACCTTGCTCGCCTTCAGCCAGCCGGTCGACGGCACGTGCGGGCCGGCGCAGAGGTCCTCCCAGTCCTGGCCCGGCGCGCCGGTGGTGTAGAACGACAGCGCGCCGTCGCCCTTCTGCAGGGCGCGCTCGGCGTTGTCGCGCTTGTACTTGTCGTTCGCCGTGCGCTGCAGGCCCTGCTCGGGGCCGTACTCGCAGCGGGTGAACGGGCGGTTCTGCGCGACGATCTCCTGCATCTTCGCCTCGATCGTCGCGAAGTCGCCCTCGGTGATCGGGCGCGGCGTCTTGAGGTCGTAGAAGAAGCCGTCGTCGACCGGCGGTCCGTACGCCAGCTGCGTGCCGGGGAAGGTCGCGCAGATCGCCTCGGCCAGCACGTGCGCGGCGCTGTGGCGCAGCAGGTAGAGCGCGTCGGGGTCGTCGTCCTTCGCGGTGACGATCTTGATCGTGCAGTCGCGTTCGATCGTGCGGCCGAGGTCGCGCAGGTCCTTGCCGTCGAGCTTGACGCCGATCGCCTTCTTGGCGAGGCCGGGGCCGATCGCCTCGGCGACCTGCTTGCCGGTGACCGGTTGGGCGAACTCGAGGACCTTGCCGTCGGGAAGCGTGATGCGTGGCATGTGCGGCGCGCAGGGTAGCGGTCGCGCCGCGGCGCGGGAAGGCAGCGCCGGCCCGCGCCCGCTACTTCGTCCGCCGGCGCGCGGCGCCCTCGTCCGCGAACGGCAGCGGCTCGTCGCAGAACGGCCGGTAGTCCGCGGTCAGCTCGTCGCCGGCGCGGATGCGCCGCAGCGCGCGGAAGCGGCCGTCGTCGCCGGCGACGAGGTTCGGCTTCGCCGAGTGGTTGACGTACCAGCCGACCGACAGGCGGTTGAGGCTCGGCGGCACGCCGATGCGCGCGCCGTCGACCATGCCGAAGTCCTCGTACAGCGCGCGCAGCGCCGGCGGCAGCGCGCGCACCGTGCTGCGCGCGAGCCACACCGCGCGCTCGTCCTCGCCGCCGAACACCAGCGCGCCCTTCGGGATCGCGCGCACCGCGATCACGCCGACGCCGTGCAGTCGCGAGACGCCGATGCGGGCGTAGACGCCGTCGTGGGGGAGCGGGCGCTTCGTTGGCATGGCGACAGGCTCGCCGCTCCGTCGGCGCGATGCAATGCGCGGCCCGGCGACGCCGCGGTCAGCGCAGCGCCAGCGGCTCCGTGCTGTCGGCGAAGCGCGACTCGTCGACGCCGTGCGCGTGCAGGATGGCGAGGCACAGGTTGGCCATCGGCGTGGCCTTGGCGAGCCGCACGTGCGCGCCCGGCCGATGGCGGCCGCCGCCCTCGCCGCACAGCAACACCGGCAGGTCGTCGTGGTTGTGGCGGTCGCCGTCGCTGATGCCGCTGCCGTAGAGCACGAGCGTGTTCGCCAACAGGTCGCCGTCGCCGTCGCGCTGGCCGGCGAGGCGCTGCAGGAACGCCGCGAACTGCTCGACGTGGAAGCGGTTGATGGCGCGGATCGCCGCCAGCTTCTCCGGCCTGCGGCCGTGGTGGCTGACCTCGTGGTGGCCGTCGGGCACGCCGACGAACGGATAGCTGCGGTTGCTGCCCGCGTTGCCGAGCATGAACGTCGCGATGCGCGTGCGGTCGGCGGCGAACGCCAGCGCCAGCAGCTCGTACATCGCCGCCAGCCGTTCGGGCAACGACCGCGCCGCCAGCAGCTCCGGCGACGCGGCCGGCGCCGCTGCCAGCGCGGCCGGCGTCTCGCTGTCGGCGCGCTGCAGGCGGCGTTCGAGTTCGCGCACCGCGGTCAGGTAGTCGTCGAGCTTGGCGCGATCGCCGCCGCCGAGCGTGCCGCGCAGCGCGTTGGCGTCGGCGCGCACGGCGTCGAGCACGCTCCTGGTGCGCTGCCGTTGCGCCTGCGCCGCCGCGGCGCCCAGCGCCTGCTCCGGGTCGCCGAACAGCCGCGCGAACACCGCGCGCGGCTCGTGCTCCTTGCCGGTCGGCGTCGCCGACGCGCGCCAGCTGACGTTGTTCGAGTACGCGCACGAGTAGCCGGAGTCGCAGATGCCGGCCTGCGCGCCGCGCTCCATGCCGAGTTCGAGCGACGGGAAGGCGGTCGCCGCGCCAAGGCGCGCGGCGAGGACCTGATCGACCGACACGCCGGCCTGCAGGTCGGCGCCGCCGGTCTTGCGCGGGTGCGCGCAGGTCAGGAACGACGCGGCGGCGCGCGCGTGGTCGCCGGGGCCGTCGCCGTGGGCGTTGCCGCCGTCGATCGCGAGGCCGGTGAACACCGTGACGCGCTGCCGCAGCGGCGCCAGCGGCTCGAGCAGGAACGGCAGCGCGCCGAGCTTGCCTGCGCCCGTCGGCGTCCACTCGTCCATCTTCTTGCCGTTGGGGGCGAAGACGAACAGCGCGCGGCGCGGCTTCGGCGCCGACCCGCCGAGCGCTGGCTGCATGGCGTCGAGCCACGGCAGCGCGACCAGCGCGCCCGCGCCGCGCAGGAAGCTGCGGCGGTCGAGGGCGCGGTTGCGGAAGGTCGGCATGATCGCGGGATGATCGCGGCGCGGAGCCCGTGGCGGAAGGGGCGCGCGTCGATGGGACGAGGACGCGACGTTGGCGTCGTCGTCGTCGCGGCGTCAGCGGCCCGCCGCGCGCCGGCGGAACGGCGGGCTGGCGACGACCTCGTGCACCAGCGCGCGC
>JBEITC010000326.1:0-4764 GCA_040375075.1 Planctomycetota bacterium
ATCCGGCGCATCACGGCCGCCGAACTGCACGCCGCCGCCGAGTCGGCGGGCCTCGCGCTCGTCCGCGGCGACGCGACCCCGCGCCATGCCACGCCCTGCGCGATGTCGTTCCAGGCGCGCTTCGCCGGCCGCCTGCGCGAACTGGGGCTCGCGCGCGCGGACGCCGCGCCGCACTGGGTCGCCGTGCATCAGCCGCGGGAGCACGTCGCCGCGGCGGCCCGCCGCGGCTCGACACCGGGCGCCGACGTCGGCTGACGTCCGCGCGCCCGCCGCGTCAGACGCCGGCCGACTCGCCGCCGGTCGCTTCGTAGGCGTCGAGCACGGCTGCAGCCGGGCCAGCCATGCGGACCGTGCCCTTGTCGAGCCACAGGCAGTGCGTGGCGACCTGGCGCAGAAACGGCACCGAGTGCGAGACCGTGATCACGCAGCGGCTGCGCGCGCGCATGAGCTCGAGCCGGGCGCGCGACTTGGCGCGGAACTGCCGGTCGCCCACCGACAGCACCTCGTCGAGCAGGAGGATCTCGGGATCGAGGGACGTGGCGACGGCGAAGCCGAGCCGGGCGCGCATGCCGGACGAGAAGCCGCGGATCGGCTCGTCGGCGTACTCCGCGAGCTCGGCGAAGGCGAGGATCTCGTCGACGCGCGCGCGCATCGTCTCGGCAGGGATGCCGAGGAAGGCGCCGTAGAGCAGGATGTTCTCGCGCGCGGAGAACTCGGGCTGGAAGCCGGCTCCGAGCGTCACGAGCGCCGCGATCTTGCCGCGGACGTCGACCGTTCCTTCGTCGGGCGCGAGGATGTCCGCCAGCACGAGGCAGAGGGTGCTCTTGCCGGCGCCGTTGTGGCCGACGATGCCCCAGCTCTCGCCCTCGCGCACGGTCAGGTCGACGTCGCGCAGCGCCCAACGCACCGGCGCGCGACCGGATGCCATGCGTCGGAGCAGGCCGAGTCCGCGCGCTTGCGGCTGGAACCAGACGCCCACGCCGCGCAGCTGCACGACGATCGGCGCTTCGCCGCGCTCAGAGGAACTTGAGGACGCGGCGGTCATGGTGCTGGTAGATGCGGTAACCGAGGACGAACGCCGCGACGGCCTCGACCGCCAGCAACGCCCACCAGTGCGGCGGCAGCCACGCGCCGTAGAGGACGGCTTCGCGATAGCCGGTGAACAACACGGCGAACGGATTCGCCATGTACGCGTCGAAGGCCCACTCGCCCCACGGCGCGCCGAGGGCGCCAAGCGCCCGCTCGCGCACGAGGTCGACGCCGTAGAGACCAGGGGACAGGTAGAAGCCGACGCGCAGCACGTGGCCGGCGACCAGCCGCAGGTCCGGGAAGACGACGCCGAAGCAGGACAAGGCCATGCAGACGCCGGCGGTCACCGCCACCTGTGCCGCCATCAACGCCGGCACCTGGAGCAACGGCAGCAAGTCGCCCGTGTGCCGCTCCGGACGCCAGATCGCTGCGGCGACGGCGAACACGCTGAACCCGGCCAGGAAGTAGACGAATCCCGACGCGACGACGGACAGCGGCAAGACGATCGTCGGGAAGGCGATCGACTTCACCAGCCGGTCGCGCGACCGGAGCACCCCGATCGACTTCGAGACGCTCGCGGCGAAGTGCTTCCAGGTCGCGAGCGCGATGAACAGGAACAGCGGATACGGCTCGTAGCGGTCCGATCCACGCCCGAAGACGCCGGCGATGATGCCCCAGTAGACGAGCATCAACAGCAGGGGATCGAGGAACCACCAGACCCACCCGAGCCGGCTGCCGACGACGGACACGCGCATGTCCGTGGCGACGAGCGTCGCCAGCAGGTCGCGGCGGGCGAGCACGGCGCGCCAACTGCTGATCATGGCTGCTGCTCGACGCCGGCACGCGCGGCGGTTGCGCGCAGCGCGACGCCGAGTTCGTCGCTGCAGGATTGGGCCTCGACGGGACGCACGCGCCCAAAGAACACCACCGCGCCACCGAGATCCAGAGCGCGGGCAGGTTGCCGTCGCCGCCGCTCAGCCGCGGCCGCGCGGTCCGCCGGCGCGCCGCCCCGCCCGCCACCACGCGACCACGCCGCCGACCATGCCGACGCCGCGCCAGACCGCGCGGATCGCGCCCATCGCGGCGAAGGCGAGCATGCGCGGTTCGCCGGTGCGTCGCAGCAGCCGGACCGTCAGCGGGACCTGCAGCGCCGCCAGCAGCAGCCACGGCGCGAGCGCCGCTAGGGCGAGCCCGTCGACGCACGCCAGCGGCAGCGCGGCGAGGCCGAGCACGGCGACCGGCGGCTGCAGGTGGTCGCCCAGCCGGCTGTAGCTGTCGCCGGCGGCGTGGCCGCGGCGCTCCATGTGCAGGAAGACGCGCCAGTGGCCCTGCTGCCGCTGCGTGCGCAGATACTGCCGCCACGAGGTCTCGTGGAAGTGCGCGACGCGCGAGCCTTCGACGAAGCGCAGGCGGTGGCCCGCTTCCCGCGCACGGAACGCCAGCTCGGCGTCCTGGCCCTTGAGGAAGCGCTCGTCGAAGCCACCGAGCTGCGCCAGCACGCTGCGGCGGTAGACGACGTGGAAGGTCGCGAGGAAGTCGACTTCGCGGCCCATGCGCAGGTGACGCTCGCGGATCTCCTCGTGGATCAGCGCCGCGAGCAGCGACGACTCCTCCGCGTTGTCGTAGCTGCCGCCGACGGCGCCGACGGTCGGGTCGGCGAGCTCGGGCAGCACGCCGTCGAGCGCGTCCGCGCTGGCCACGCAATCCGAGTCGACGAACCAGACGAGTTCGTGCCGCGCCGCCCGCCAGCCGAGGTTGCGCGCCGCGCCAGCGCCGCGGCCGGCGCCGCGCAAGACGGTCACCGGGAAGCCGGCGGCGAGCTCGGCCGAGCCGTCGCGCGAACCATCGTCGACGAACAGGATCTCGCCGAGCGGGCTGCCGTCGCGCAGCAGGATCGCCGTCACCGCTTGCAGGCACGGCAGCAGCGTCGCGGCGCAGTCGCGGCCCGGGATCACGAGGCTCACGCGCGGGCGGTGGTTCGTCGCGACCTCGGGGCCCATGTGGCGCCGATCGAACCCGCCGCGTCGGCAGAAGCAAGGCGCGCCCCGCGCGTCCCGTCCCTGCAACGCGGTGGACTCGCGCATGGCGATCGCCGATCGTGCCCGGGCTCGCCATGCCGACGTCGCCGAACGCCTGCCGCCTCCTCGCCGTCCTCGCCCTCGCCGCCTGCAGCGCGCCGCCGCCGCCGCCCGTCGAGCCCGCCGTCGACGGCCAGCGCATCCTCGCGCACACGCGCTTCCTCGCCAGCGACCTGCTGGAGGGCCGCGGCCCCGGCACGCGCGGCGAGCAGCTGGCGCGCGAGTACATCGCCGGCCAGCTGCAGCTCGCCGGGTGCCGCCCCGGCTGCGCCGACGGCGGCTTCATGCAGCCGGTGCCGATCCTCGGCATCACCACGCAGGTGTCGGCGCCGTTCGTCGCCAAGGGGACCACAGGCGAAGCGACGCTCCAGGCGGTCGACGACTACACCGCGGTGGCCGGCAGTCCGGCGGCGCAGGCCGCGTGGCGCGACGCCGAGCTGGTGTTCGTCGGCTACGGCATCACCGCGCCCGAGCAGCGCTGGGACGACTACGGCGACGTCGACGTGCGCGGCAAGGTGCTGCTGGTGATGAACGACGACCCGAGCGACGACCCGACGCGCTTTGGCGGCAAGGCGCGGCTGTACTACGGCCGCTGGACCTACAAGTACGAGGAAGCGGCGCGCCGCGGCGCGCTGGGCGTGATCATCGTCCACACGACGCCGTCGGCCGGGTACCCGTTCCAGGTGCAGCAGGCCTCGCACGGTCGCGAGAACTTCTGGCTGCCGTTCCGCGCCGACCAGCCGACGCTCGCGATCCGTTCGTGGGCGAGCGAGGACGCGGCGCGGCGGCTGTGCGCGCTCGGCGGCCACGACCTCGACGCGCTGCGGCAGAAGGCCGCGGCCGCGCCGTTCGCGCCGCTGCCGCTCGGCGTGCGCGTGTCGCTGGGCGTCGACAACACGGTGCGCGAGATCGCCTCGGCCAACGTCGTCGGCGTGCTGCCGGGCAGCGATCCGGCGCTCGCCGACGAGCACGTGGTCGTGTCGGCGCACTGGGACCACCTCGGCGTCGGCAAGCCGCGCAACGACGACGCCATCTACAACGGCGCCGTCGACAACGCCGTGGGCTGCGCCGGCCTGCTCGAGCTGGCGCACGCGCTCGGCGCGCTGCCGACGCGGCCGCGCCGCAGCGTCCTGTTCGTCGCGACGACGGCCGAGGAGTCGGGCCTGCTCGGCGCCGCGTGGTTCGCCGCCAATCCGACCGTGCCGGCCGCGTCGCTGGCCGCCAACTTCAACGTCGACGGCCTCAACGTGTGGGGCATGACGCACGACCTGGAGTTCATCGGCCACGGCAAGAACAGCCTGACCGCGCTCGCGGAGCGCGTCGCCGCCGAACGCGGCCGCCGCATCGAGCCCGACAGCAGCCCCGAGAACGGCCTGTTCTACCGCAGCGACCACTTCCACTTCGCGCGCATCGGCGTGCCGGCGGCGTACTTCAAGGCCGGCCGCGACTTCCTCGACCGGCCCGACGAACGCCGCCGCATGAAGGGCAGCTACACGACGGTGCACTACCACCAGCCGAGCGACGAGGTCGCGCCGTGGTGGAACATGCGCGCCGCCGCCGACGACCTCGGCCTGATCGCCGCGTGCCTGCTGCGCGCAGCCGACGCCGACGAGCGGCCGACGTGGACGCCGGGCGACGAGTTCGCCGCCGCGCGCGC
>JBEITC010000594.1:0-2044 GCA_040375075.1 Planctomycetota bacterium
GCTCGCTGCGGCGCTGCAGCGGCTGCCGGCCAGCGCGCGGCCCGAACTCTGGCTGGCTGGCCGCGACGCCGGCGCGCTCGCTGCGTTGCAGGCAGCCGGTGGCGACGTCGTGGCGCGAACGCTCGGCGTCGTCGACGAACCGACGCTCGCCGCGCTGTACGACCACGCGCGCTGCGTCGCCGTGCCATCGCGCCACGAAGGCTTCGGCATGCCAGCGCTCGAAGCGTTCGCGCACGGCGCGCCGGTGGTCGCGAGCGCCTGCGCGGCGTTGCCGGAGGTGGTCGGCGCGCACGGCGTCTTGCTGCCGCCCGACGACGTCGCGGCGTGGGCGCGCGCGCTCGCCGCGGCGCGGCGCGACGATGGCGGCGCAGCGGCGCTTCGCGCGCACGCCATGCGCCATGACTGGGCGACGGGCGCGGCGACGCTGCTGGCGACGTGGCGGCGGCTCGGCGCGCGCTAGCGCACCATCGCGACCGTCCCCCAGACGATGCCCGCGCCGAGCGCGAGGATGAGCAACAGCGCCACCCACCGCGTGCCACCGGCCAGCTGGCCGAAGTCGTCGGCGAGCGGTCCGCCGGCGGCGCCTGCCTGCTTGTTGTATTGCAGGATGCGGCCCGACGCCGTCGTGGTGGCGCCACCCTGCGACGCTGCTGCCGGCGACTTCGCCGCTGGCGCGGGCGCAGGCTTGCGCACCTCGACGATCTCGTCGGCGAACTCGACGACGCTCGCCGGCGGAGCAGCCGGCTTCGGCGGCGCGGACGGCGTCGCCGGCCTGGGTGGCGCAGGAGTCGGCGGCGGCGACGGCGGCGCGACCGTGCGATCCGCGAACACGTCGTCGTCGTCTTCGTCGACGACGATCTGCGCGGCTGCCGGTGCGGCTGCCGGTGAGGCTGCCGGCGAGGCTGCCGGCGCAACAGCCGGCGCATCCCCGCCGAGCAGGTCGTCGTCCTCGTCGACGAACGCGGCAGGCTTCGCCGCCGCCGACGGCGCCGCGCCGGGCGCCGTGCCTTCGCGGTAGACGAGCACTGTGGCGCCGATCTCGATGCGGTCGCCGTCGCGCAGCACGCGGCGTGTCACCGGCTTGTCGTTCAAGCGCGTGCCGTTGCTGCTCTGCAGGTCTTCGACCTCGGCGACGCCGCCCGCGACGACGATGCGCGCGTGGCGGCGCGAAGCCTTGCCGTCCTGGATCACGAGGTCGCACCCGGCGACGCGCCCGATCACGAAGCCGTCGCGCACGGGCAAGTTCTCGCCGCGGACCGTCGTCAGGTAGCCGCTCATCGTCCGGTGACCGCGTCGCCGCGGCGCATGGCAGGAAACCGCATCGGCGCACATATACCATCGCGCCGCCATGGCGACCGCCATCTCGGTGCGGCAACTCGCAGTGACCTTCCCCGCGCGCGGTCGGCAGGCTGCCGTCGCGGCGCTGCGGCCCGTGGACCTCGAGGTCGCCAGCGGACGCATCGTCGGCATCCTCGGCCCCAACGGCGCTGGCAAGTCGACCCTGCTGCGCGTGCTCGCCGGCCGCCAGCGCCCGACGGCCGGGCACGCCGAAGTGCTCGGCTGCGATCCTGCCGCGCCCGAACTGCGGCGCCGCGTCGCGTGGCAACCGGAAGGGCCGCTGCCGCTGGACGTGCTGTCGGCCCGCGAGTTCCTGCAGTGGATCGGCGCGGAGCTCGGCCTCGCCAACGCCGATGCCGACGCGCGCGCCGACCGCTGGCTCGATCGCCTCGACCTGCGGCGCGCCGGCGCGCGCTGGATCCGCACCATCAGCACCGGCATGCAGAAGCGCCTCGCGCTCGCCGCGGCGCTGCTCGCCGATCCCGAAGTGCTGCTGCTCGACGAGCCGACCGCCGGCCTCGATCCGTTCGGCAGCGAAGCCGTGATGCAGATCCTGCGCGAGCGCGCCGCCGCCGGCGCCTCGGTGCTGATGGCCTCGCACCACCTGCTCGAGGTCGAGGAGATCTGCGACGAAGTCGTCGTGCTGCAGGACGGCGCGATCCAGGCGCGCGGCCGGCTCGACGACCTGCTCGGCGGCGACGCGCAC
>JBEITC010000101.1:0-9920 GCA_040375075.1 Planctomycetota bacterium
CGCGGCCGGCGCGACGTCGAACGGCGCGGCCGTCGCATCCCGCAGCTCGTCATCCGGCGCGCCGCGCGGCGCGCGCGGCCAGAGCGCAGCGGCGGCGACGACGAGCGCCAACGCGGCGAGACCGAGTGCGGCGACACGGGGCGCAGGCATGCAGCGATCGATGCTAACCGCGGCGGCGTACCCAGCGATTCGCGCGCCACCGGCGGCAGTCGCGCCCGCAGCACGGCCGTCGCGTGCCCGCGACCGCCCCGCTGCCCGACCGCCGCCGAAACGCGCGAGAAAGGCCGTCACGCCGCGCCGGCGAACGCATTGCTGGGCCCGTCCCGCCACCCCGCCCGAGGAACCCATGTCCGGATCGCCCCGCCGCCTGCTGCCCGTCGCCCTGGCCGCCATCGCCCTGCCCGCGTTCGCCTTGGCCCAGACGTTCGCGACGGTCACGCAGCTCACCCCGCAGTGCCAGGCGCCGAGCCCGGTGAGCGGCACGATGACGGTGCAGGCGACGCCGCCGGTGACCGGCGGCACGTGCCGGATCACCAGCTACGGGCCGAACATGGGAGCGTCCGCGCTCGTGCTGTCCACCGCCTACAACTACCTCGGCTTCGACCTGTCGTTCCTCGGCGCGCCGGGCTGCCGGCTGTACGTCGACCCGACGATCGGCGCGACCGTCGGCCAGACGCTGTCGGCGCTCAATCCGCCGAGCTACACGATCCAGGTGCCGGCGACGCTGGCGGGAGGCTTCCAGTTCTTCGCGCAGTCGGCGCTCCTGTTCGGCACGCCGACGACGCCGGCGTGGATGACGAGCAACACGCTGTCGCTGCGCACCGGCATCGAGCCCGACCTGACGGCGACGCAGATCGCGTCGTTCGCGCCGATCCTGCGCTTCCACCCGTCCGAGCAGTACCACCCGATGCGGCCGATGGACTTCATCGCCAGCTCGCGCTTCCGCCACCACATCGCGCTCGGCAGCGACCAGGGCTTCAACAAGGTGACCTACACCTGGGTCACGACCGACAGCCACGCCTACGACTACTACAACATCCCGGTCGGCGTCATCAACGCGTACGGCCTCAACCTCGACGGCACCAACCGCCGGCCGCGCGACAGCAACTCCGGCTCGTCGTGGAACGTGTTCCTGCAGCCGGTCGGCGCGCCCAATGGCAGCAGCCTGCCCAATGGCTACGTCTCCGCGTACTACCACTACCGGCGCGACCTCGCCTCCGGCAACCACGTCATCCAGTACTGGTACTTCTGCGGCTACAACGACAGCCTCTCTGCCGTCAATCACCAGGGCGACTGGGAGCACGTCACCGTGTGGGTCAGCAGCGGCCAGGTCGTCGGCGCCTACCTCGCGGCGCACAACTCGGGCACGCACTACACGGTGCCGCAACTGACGATGGTCGGCGGCCGTCCGGTGGTGTATCCGGCCCGCGGATCGCACGCCGCGTACACCGCGCCGGGCTCGTACTTCGGCGGCCTCGACCAGTGCGCCGACGGCGGCGTCGCTTGGGACCTCGGCAACAACCTGCAGCCGCTCGCGACGCAGCCGTGGAAGGACTACGCCGGCGCGTGGGGCGAAGTCGGCTCGACGGCGACGACCACCGGCCCGCTCGGCCCGTGGCACAAGCGCAACGATCCCTGACCACGGCGGTCGCAGCTCAGTCGACCGGCGCCCGCAGCGCCTTCACCGCGCGCGACAGCACGAGCACGACGCCGACGATCGCCAGCAGCGGCACGACCACGCGGCCCATGCCGCGCATCCAGGCGAAGACGACGACGGCCACGGTGAGCAAGCCGAGGAACCACGCGGCCGCCATGCGCCGCGGCGCTGGCTGCTTCGCCGCCGTCACTGCGGCTCGCGGCCGGGCACCGGCTGCGCCTCGGCGAAGCCGTCGCGCACGTCGGCTTCCCACGGCCAGCGACCCTGCTTGTCCGGCCAGACCAGCTGGATGACCGGCACGTCGGCGCCTTCGTAGGCCCAGGGCAGCACGTCGAAGTGGCTGGCCGTCATCGCCGGCGGCGTCGCGAAGAAGCGCACCGGGTAGCCGACGAGCAGGCCTTCGTGACGTTCGCCGGCCTGGAACACGCGGCCTTCGGACGCATCGTCGGCGAGCGTGTCGAGCAGGTCCTGCGCGACGTCCTCGGGCATGCCGAAGACGACGACCTCGGGCTGCTGGAAGCTCTCCCACAAGCCGACGGTGTACGAGTAGCTCGGGCCTTCGCTGCCGTTGCGCGGCACGTGCACGACGTGCACGCCTTGCTCGGCGACGTCGACGAGGACTTCCTGCTGCTCGGGCGTGAGATCGGTGGTCGGGGCGCGCACGCGGCCATCGTGCAGTTCGGCCGGCGCGCGCGCAACGCGCGACAATGCTCGTCACGGAGGCTGAGGCGCGGCATTCTCCGCCGACCGCGAGCCGCCGGTCGGCGGCAGCGACAAAGGGGACCACCATGCAACGACTCGCCAGCGCGCTCTGCCTGCTCTTCGCCTTCGCCGCCTGCAAGTCCACGCCGCCGCCCATGGCGCCCGGCGCGCCCGTCCTGCCCGAACCGCCGGTCGTGCGCTACGACACCGCGCCGACGGCGCCGACGCCGCCGCGCGCCCCCGAGATCCCGACCTACAGCCTGCCCAAGCCGACGGACGTCGACTGGCGCGCAGTCTGGAGCGAGGACTTCACCAACGACAGCCAGCCGACGACCCTGCCCAAGGACCTCGGTCCGGTCGGGGTCGTGATGCCGTCGGGAGCCAAGGAGACCTCGCGGCTTGGCGTCGTCTCGAGCCTGCTGGCGGTCTCGCTGGCGCCGGCCGACCACGGCCAGTTCGAGGCGGCGAACCTCCAACTGAACGAGTCCGCCGCGAACATCGACGTCAACCTCGGCCTCGCCGATCCGATCGGTCGCTGGGTGCACTCGGCGGCCACCAAGGATCCGGCGGTGAAGTCGGTGTTCGTCGTGCGCGTCTACGAACACGCTGCCGCCAGCCGCGACGTCGTCAAGTTCGACATCGCGCCGTACCTGAAGGGCCTCGCCGACTACAACGAGAAGGCGGTGGCCTACAACGGCAAGCGCCTCGCCTACCTCGCCGCGCGCGCGGAGCACGAGCAGCGGCACGCGGAGTACCTCGCCCGCAATGCGGAGTGGCGCGAGGCGATGACCATGCGCGTCGTCACGACGCAGACCGCGCACGCCAAGGCGGTCGAAGAGGCCGTCCGCGCGTTCCATCAGCAGTGGGGCGACTACGCCCTCGCGTGCGAGAAGCAGAAGCTGCCGGCGGCGGCGAAGCCGGCGACGCCGGCGGCGAAGTCCGTCGACGCGCCCCGCATCGACGACCCGACCGTCCTCGCGCCGGCCACGCCGACCGAGGAGGCGCACCTGCTGTCGCTCGACGACATGCGCAAGCTGCTGCTGCAGACGGCCACGGAAACGGTGCCCGCGACGCGCCTGCGCCTCGGCGGCCAGTTCGTCGACACGGCGACGGGCCTGACCACGGCGACGGTCGACGCGACGCTGACGCTGCCGGCAGCGGCGCAGAAGACCGAGGCCGGCATGCTGCGCGAGCTGCTGCAGCGCCTCACGCGCTGACGATCACCAGATCGGCACGTGCAGCGCGTTGCTGGTCGCCAGCGGCCACTGCAGCGCCGGCTCGACCGACAGCCACTGCGCCAGCAGGCTCTGGCCGGCGAGCGCTGGCTCGGCCGGGATCGGCACGGGCTGGACCTTGAAGCCGCGCGTCACGCCGGGGCCCGACTGCGCGACGCCGGCGGCGAAGGCGACGGCGGCTGGCGAGCCGGCGAGTTCGAGGCCGAACGGTCCGGTGACGCTGACCGCGAGGTTGTCCCACAGCAGCAGCACCGGCGCGCCCGGCGTCGCGCCGGTCAGCGTGACGCGGAACAGCGATTCGCCGACGCGCGCCGCGAACGGCGCCGCGGCGACGAGCCGTCCGGCCGTGGTCGGCGCGCCGAGACCGATCGGCGTCGGCAGGCGCAGGTACTCGGAGCCGAGCACCGGACGATCGAAGGGGACCTGCCCGGAGCCGACGCGCGGATCGGTGAGCAGGGCCAGCGCCGCGACCAGCGCCTCCTTCTGGGTGATGGAGTAGTTGCGCGGCGTCAGCGACGGCGCCTGGTTGACGTGGAAGTCGCCGCCGCGGTCGTAGAAGTCGATGACGTCGCGCAGCGTCGCGGCGCCGCCGTTGTGGAAGTACGGCGCCGACAACTCGACGTTGCGCAGGCTGGCGACGCGGAAGCGGCCGGCGTCCGACGGGAAGCCGGTGACCAGCTGCACGCCCGGATCCTCGCTGACCGGACGCACGCCGACGTTGTGGAACAGCAGGCGCGTCGGCACCGGCGAGCCGTAGTAACCCTGCGTCACCATCGTCATCTGGCCGATGACCGGGCCTTCCTGAAGGACCCGCGGCTCGAAGTCGCTGTGGCACGTGCGGCACGACGTCGCGCCGTTGGCCGGCGAGTTGAACAGCGTCACGCCGAGCGCTTCCTCCTCGGTCAGCTGGTAGGCGCCGTTGAGGTGGCGATCCCACTTGGTCTGGTCGGTGTTGAGCGTGCGCAGGTAGCTCGCCAACGCCTTGGTGATCGTGTCCTGGCTGACGACGGCGCCGGCGCCGAACGCCGCCGCGAACAACTGCGGGTAGCTGCGGTTGCCGACGAAGGCCGCGAGTCGCGGCGGCAGCTGCGTCGCGAGCAGCAGCGGCCGCGCGGCCTGCACCTGCAGCACGACGTCGACCCACGTCCGGCCCGTGTGCGCCATCTCGCGCTCGTGCAGGATCGGCGCGCCGACCGCCGCTTCGAGCGTCAGCTTGCTGCCGTCGTAGCCGAGCCGCGGGTGGTAGCCGGTGTTGAACACCGTCAGCGAACGCCGCGTCGTCGCGCGCGGCGCGAGACCGCGCACGCTGTCGGCGACCATCGCGCCGTTGGCGCCCATGCGCGGCGTGCCGAACGAACCGCGCTGGTCGTCGGCCGTGCCGAAGAGGCCGTCCGGACCGGGGTTGACGGTCGACGCCGTGCGCGCGTCGACGCCGCCGGCGGCGAAGTCGTGGCACGTCGCGCAGGCCACCGCGCTGGTCGACGACAGCTGCTCTTCGAAGAACAACGCCATGCCGAGCAGGACCTTCTCGGGCGTCGGCGCGTTGCCGACCGGCGCCGGCGGCGGTGGGAAGAACGTCTGGGCGGACGCGGCGGCGACGAACGACGACACGACGAGGAGGGCACGAAGCATCCTGGGCTCCTGAGGGCGGAGGGGCAGGCGACGGCCCGGAGGAGGCGCGCCGCGCGAACGCCCGACCTTGGCAACGAGCGTGCCGCCGTGCGTGGCACGGCGCTCCGAGGGCGCGCGCCGCTGCGACACGTTGCGCGCGTTACGCGACGGGAACGACAGCGCGACCCGGCGGCGTCGCCTACATGCGGAAGACGGGCGCGTCGTAGTCGGGGATCGGCGCGTTCAGCGACGCCGACAGCGCCAGCGCCAGCGCCGAGCGCGTCTGCCGCGGATCGATCACGCCGTCGTCCCACAGCCGCGCCGTCGCGTACAGCGGGTGGCCTTCGGACTCGTACTTCTCGAGGATCGGCGCGCGCATCTTGTGCTCGTCGTCAGCCGACAGCTGCTGGCCCTTCTCCTCGAGCTGGTCCTTCTTGACCTGCACGAGCACGCCGGCCGCCTGCTCGCCGCCCATCACCGAGATGCGGCTGTTGGGCCAGGTGAACAGGAAGCGCGGCTGGTAGGCGCGGCCGCACATGCCGTAGTTGCCAGCGCCGAACGAGCCGCCGATCAGCACGGTGATCTTCGGCACCTGCGCGGTGGCGACGGCCTGGACCATCTTGGCCCCGTCCTTGGCGATGCCGCCGTTCTCGTACTTCCGGCCGACCATGAAGCCGGTGATGTTCTGCAGGAACAGCAGCGGCACCTTGCGCTGGCTGCACAGCTCGACGAAGTGCGCCGCCTTGGTCGCGCTCTCGGAGAACAGGATGCCGTTGTTGGCGACGATGCCGACCGGCATGCCGTGGATGTGCGCGAAGCCGGTGACCAGCGTCGTGCCGTAGCGGGCCTTGAACTCGTGCAGGCGGCTGCCGTCGACGAGCCGCGCGATCACCTCGCGCACGTCGTACGGCGTACGCGTGTCGCGCGGCAGCACGCCGAGCAGCTCCTCGGGGTCGTACAGCGGGTCCTCGGGGCTCTGCAGCGCCAGCTGCGCGGGCTTCTTGGTGTTGAGGTGCGCGACGATCGAGCGGCACAGCTCCAGCGCGTGCGGCTCGTCCTCGGCGAAGTGGTCGGCGACGCCCGACAGGCGCGTGTGCACATCGGCGCCGCCGAGGTCCTCGGCCGAGACGATCTCGCCGGTGGCCGCGCGCACGAGCGGCGGGCCGCCGAGGAAGATCGTGCCGTTGCCCTTCACGATGATGCTCTCGTCGCTCATCGCCGGCACGTACGCGCCGCCGGCCGTGCACGAGCCGAGCACCACGGCGACCTGCGGGATGCGCGCCGCCGACATGCGCGCCTGGTTGTAGAAGATGCGGCCGAAGTGGTCGCGGTCGGGGAACACCTCGGACTGCAACGGCAGGAACGCGCCGCCCGAGTCGACGAGGTAGACGCACGGCAGCCGGTTCTCGAGCGCGATCTCCTGCGCGCGCACGTGCTTCTTCACCGTCATCGGGAAGTACGTGCCGCCCTTCACGGTCGCATCGTTGGCGACGATCATCACCTCGCGGCCCTGCACGAGGCCGACGCCGGTCACGATGCCAGCGCTCGGCGCGTCGCCGCCATACAGGCCGTGCGCGGCGAGCGGCGAGAGTTCGAGGAAGGGCGCGCCCGGATCGAGGATCGCGGCGACGCGCTCGCGCGGCAGCAGCTTGCCGCGTTTGTGGTGGCGGGCGACCGCGTCGGTCCCGCCGCCGAGCTTGGCGGCGGCGACGTGCGCGGCGATCGCGTCGATGGCCTGCAGGTGGTGCGCGCGGTTCTGCTGGAACTCGGGGGAGGAGGTCTGGACCTTGCTGTGCAGGACGTCGGTCATCGGCGCGTGGGTGGGAAGTTTGGCGCGGAGACGATAGGCCAACCGCTCCGAGTTGGCGGCGCAAATCGGCCAGCCAATCGCTCCAACTTGGCGGCCCGTCACCCGCTCCGTCTTGGCGGCCCGTCACCCGCTCCGTCTTGGCGGAATCCATCGGCGCGACAGCCGCGCCGTGTTGGCGGGAACGCAGCCGCAATACCGAACCCGAGCGACCATGAGGCGTGGCGACCCAACCGCAGCGGCACGCATTCGGTTCCAGAAGCGCTGCGGCCGAGGGAACGAAGCCAACCGCGACGCAGCCGCGGGGAAGGCCTGGGAAGAGGGAGGTGGGGCGGCCGACGCGGCGACAAGCCCAGCCGCAGTGGAGCGGTGCGGAAACGCGGGCAATGCGGAGGCAACGCCATCGCGCCGCCGGGCAGGGAGCGCCATGAGGTGCACCACCCAGCCGCGGCACGACGCCCTCGGTCCAGAGACGTGGCGGGCGAACCAGTGCCGCCAACCACGGCGCAGCCGCAGAGAAGTCCCAGGAAGAGGGAACCACGACGGGCGCGAGCGTGGCCGGAGCGGGCCGAGTTGGAACGTTCATCGGCGCGGCAACGAGGCCAACGCGGGGGCGAAGCCATCGCGCCGCCGGGCAGGGAGCGCGGTGCGGCGCATCACCCAACCGCACACCACCGCGCCGTCGGTCCAGAAGCGCGGCGGGCGAATACGCGACGCCAACCGCGGCGCAGCCGCGGGGAAGGCCTGGGAAGAGGGAGGCACGGCGGGCCCGGTCGTGGCCGGAGGGCGCCGAGTTGGAGCGCCGATCGATGCAGCTCCGGCGCCAACGAAGCGAGACCGCCACCACCACCACGACCACCATCACCACCACCAACAGCACCAACAACACCATCACCACCAACAACACCATCACCACCCGAACATGTCGCGAACACTCTCTTGACTCGCGGCTGGCGGGGATGTATTTGTGCGCATTCAAGATGGCGAGCAACTCGGCGAAGAAGGGGACGAAGCAGGGCGGCCAGCCGACGCGCCGTTCGACCGCGCCATCGCGTGCGCCGCGCTCCCGTTCGTCGCGCCGGCCGCGCCAAGGCGAGCTGCCGTTCCGCCAGTGGGGCGGCGCGCGCAAGGGCGCCGGGCGCAAGCCGGCGGGCTCGTCGCCGAAGATGCCGCGGCGGACGCGGCCAGCGCACGGCAAGAGCCATCCCGCGCTGGTGACCGTCAAGCTGCGCCAGCACCTGCCCGCGCTGCGCCGCAAGGCCGAGCGCAACGCCCTGTGGACGCACTTTTCGCGCGGCAAGGACCGGTTCGGCTTCCGCCTGCTGCACTTCGCCATCCTCAACGACCACCTGCACTTCGTCGTCGAGGCCGCGGACCGCGCGGCGCTGAGCCGCGGCCTGCAGGGCCTGCTGATCCGGCTCGCGCGCGGGCTCAACAAGCTGTGGGGCCGCAAGGGCAAGGTGTTCGCGGATCGGTACCACGACCGCGCGCTCAAGAGCCCGCGCGAAGTGCGCAACGCGCTCGTGTACGTGCTCGGCAACGGCAAGAAGCACGCAGCACAGGGCCGCATGATCCCCCGCATCACCGGCCCGGACGTGTTCACCTCGGCGCCGTGGTTCGACGGCTTCGTCGAAGAACTGGAGGTCGTCGGGCTCGAGCGCGCGCCGCTGCCGGTCGTCGGCCCACGCACGTGGCTTGCCGGCGTCGGATGGCGCAGGCTCGGGCGGATCGGCTTCGACGAGATGCCGAAGGTCGGGTAGCGGTCGGGGCGCGGGCGGCGGCGGGGGCGGGGTGACGGAGAGCAGCACGGCGTGGCGACCCAGCCGCGGCACGACGGCATCGGTCCAGATGCGTGGCCGGCGGATACGAGACGCCAACCTCAACGCAGCCGCGGAGAAGGCCTGGGAGAAGGAAGGCACGACGGGCGCGGGCGTGCCCACGCCGCGCCAACTTGGAGAGCCCCGTCGCCGCGTGTCCACGCCGCCCCAACTCGGAGCCCCCATCGCCGCGACTGCGCCCCCATGCCCCGCCCCCTCACGGCACGCGCGCCGGCCCCAGCACCACGCGAAACCCGATGCTCGAGTTCTTGCTCAGCGGCCAGACGAACCCGCGCATCGACGACCGGCATCGCCATTCCCCCGCGCTGCCGATCCAACTCCCGCCGCGGCGCACGCGACCATCGCCATTGGCCACGAACGGATCGACGACCGCACCCGCCGCATACGGCGCGTACGCATCGAGGCACCACTCCTCGACGTTGCCGTGCATGTCGTGGAGGCCCCACGCGTTCGCCGGGTAGCTGCCGACCGGCGCCGTCTGGCCAAACGTGCGCGCGCGGTCGGCGCGCGCGCCGGCGAAGTTCGCCTGCTGCGCGGCGAGGCGCGCGCCGGTGTGCCACGGCGTCGTCGTGCCCGCACGGCAGCAGAACTCCCACTCCGCTTCCGTCGGCAGGCGGTACTCGTAGCCGGCGGGCACGCGCCCGGCCGCGCGCTCGCGCGCCGTCAGCGCGCGGCAGTACGCGATGGCGTCGTCCCACAGCAGGTTCTCGACCGGGCGCTGTGGCGCGTCGGCGATCCCAGCACCCTGGAACTTGCTCGGGTTGGTCCCGGCAACCGCCTCGTACTGCGCCTGTGTGACCTCGTACCTGCCGATCCAGAACGGCTTGGTGAGCGTCACCGGCTGCGCCGGTTGCTCGTCGTCGGCGCCGTCGTTGGCGCCCATCACGAACGTGCCCGGCGGGATCGCCACCATGTGCAGCGCGGGATCGGGCTGCACGCCGCGCGAGCAGGCGGCAACGGCGAACACGGCCAGGACCAAGGTGCGCACGCGGCGCATGGTAGCTGCGGGGCCGCCGCGCGCGCTCGCTCGGCGCCGCCGGCGCGGGCTCCGCCTCGCGCCTGCGGGCCAG
>JBEITC010000518.1:0-2737 GCA_040375075.1 Planctomycetota bacterium
CCGCGGCGCTGCTGTCGACCCTGGAAGCCTCGCTGCCGACGGCGCAGGCGTTGGTCCTTGACAACAACGTGCCGTTCGCCGCCGATGGTCCGGCGGTCGTGCTCGATCGCGCGCGGCAACTCGCGCCGAACCTGGCGCTGACGCTGCGCACCGGCTCGATCGAAGTCCTGCGCAGCGCCGCCGCCGCTGGCCTCGACGTGGCGACCATCGCATGGCACGCCGTCGACGCCGATCCGGCTGCGCTCGATGCCGTGCGCGCCGCCGCCGCCGCCTGCGGCGCGACGGCGCACGTTCGCCTGCTGCTGACGCCGACGTCCTGGCATCAGCTCGAGCCGCTGGCCCGCGCCTGTGCCGCGCTGCGCCTGCCGCTGGAGCCTGTCGTCCTCGACCACCACGGCGTCGCTCCGCTCGGCGCGCTCGCCGCCGCCGATCTCGAACTCGCGAAGAACATCCTCGTCGGCGCATGGCCGCGCCTGGGCGGGCCCGGCCGCGCCGCCTCGCTCGCCGAAGACGCCTTCGACAAGATGGCGGCGCAGTTGCGCGCGCTGCTGCGCCGCGCCTTGGCGCGGCCCGCCGACGACGCTGCCGCCGCGTCGCCGCTCGCGACGCCAGGCCTCGCGCATCCCTGGTGCGCCGACGCCGCGATGGCGCCGTGGTGGACGACCACGCTGCTGCAGCAGGGCGACCACGCAACGGTGCGACGCTGGCTCGCGGACCTGCTCGCCGCCCCGGACGTCGACGACGCCCTGCGCGACCGTGCGTGGCTGCGCGTGCTGCTCCACCGCGACGTCGCGTACCGACGCTGCGACACCGCGCGCGCGGCGCTGCGCCGCGTCCATGGGACCGCGCAGGCGCGCAAGGACCTTGCCCGCGCCGACGCCGCCTTCGCCCGGACCGTCGACCTCGCGCCCTTCGGCGGCCCGTGGGCCGAGCGCATCGGTCTCGGGGCCGCGCCGGCGCGCAAGCCGCCGTTCGCCGTCGGCAAGCCGCGCGCCGCCGCCAAGGGCGAGCCGCGCGTGACCGTGCTGATCCCGTCGTACAAGCACGAGGCCTACGTCGGCGACGCCATCCGCAGCGCGCTGGCGCAGCGCGGCGTCGCGCTGCGCGTGCTGGTCGTCGACGACCGCTCGCCGGACGGCACCGTCGAAGCCGCGCGCGCCATCGACGACCCGCGCGTCGAGGTGCGCGAGAACGCGCGCAACCTCGGCCTCGGCAACTCGACGCTCGCGGCGCTGGCGACCGTGACCACGCCGTACGTCGCGCTGCTGAACTCCGACGACCTGTTCCACCCCGATCGGCTCGCGCGCTGCCTCGCGGCGCTCGACGGCGACGCCGGGGCGCAACTCGTGGCGACGGGCATGAGCCTCGTCGACCGCGACGGCGGCGAACTCACGCCCGCAGGGGTCAGCGACGTCCTCGATGGCCGCCTGATCCACGACTGGGTGCATTGGTACCAGCGGACGGCGCCGACGGTTGCGGCGGCCGCGACCGACCTGTTCGGCGAACTGCTCGAGCGCAACTTCCTGGTCACCAGCAGCAACCTCGTCGCCCGCACCGAGTGGCTGCGCGGCAAGGCCGACGAGCTGCGCAGCCTCAAGTACTGCCTCGATTGGCGGCTGTTCCTCGCCGCCGCGGCCGAGGGCGCGCTGCGCCGCGTCGACGAGCCGCTGCTCGCCTACCGGCTGCACGAGGCGAACACGGTCTGGTTCGACCCGGAACGGCGCTGGTCGTACTACCTCGAGGTGCATCGCGTCGCCGCCGAGGCGCTGGCGGAGGCCGCGGCACAGCCGCACGCCGAGGTCGCCGCGCTGCTGCGCGCCGTCGCGACGCACTGCGTCGCCAACACCGAGGTCGACGGCTACGGGCTGCTGCTCCACCGCCTCGTCGACGCGGCCAGGCTGGACGCCGCGGCCAGCGACGACCCGGCCGTGCGGGCGCTCGTCCGCACGCTCGAAACCCGTGCGAAGCAAGGCGCCGACGCGCCACCGGCGGACGAACGCCGACGCGCGCTCGCTGCCTTGACCGAGGAGCAGTGGCAGGCGGATCGCAGCGAACGGCGTTGGCTGCAGGGCTACTGCGACGCGCTCGAGTCCCGGCTGGCCGCGAGCTCGGAGGAGCGTCGACGCCTCGAACTCGAGCTGTCGACCCGCAGCGCCGAAGCGACGCGGGCACAGGGCCTCGCGTCGACGCGGCAGCAGCGCATCGACGCGCTGTCGCAGTTGTTCGACGCGCTGCAGCGCGACCTCGACGCCCTGCGGGCGACGCTCGACACGGTCGACGCGCTGCAGCGGCTGGTGACCGACGAGCTCGCCACGGTCCGGCGGCAACGCGACGAGGCCGTGCAGCGCGCCGACAACGAACAAGCGCGCGCCGCCACCGCGGAACGGAACCACGACGCCCAGCTGCTGCGCGCCGAACGCGCCGAAGCCGACCGCGACGCGCAGCGCCATCGGGCGGAAACGGCCGAGCAGGCGAAGGACGCGCAGATCCACCGCGCCGAACGGGCCGAAGGCCAACGCGACGACGAGCAGATGCGGGCGGAACGGGCCGAACGGCTCGTCGACGCGCAGCTCCAGCGTGCCGAGCTCGCCGAAGGCGACCGCGACGCCCAGCAGGCCCGCGCCGAAGCAGCCGAACGCGCGAAGGACGCGCAGATCGCCCGCGCCGAACAGGCCGAAGGCGACCGCGACGCGCAGCGGGCGCGGGCCACGCAGGCCGAGGGCGACCGCGACGCGCA
>JBEITC010000491.1:0-2934 GCA_040375075.1 Planctomycetota bacterium
GCGCGTGCCCGCGGCGTTCGCGCAGGCGCTGGCCGCCGCCGCGCCCGGCGAGGCGGTGCTGTGGAGCCCCGGCTTCGCGTCCTTCGACCAGTACCCGAACTTCCGCGCCCGCGCGCTCGAGTTCCACGCGCTCGTCGGCGGCCGTGCGGCCGGCGCGGCGGACGGCTAGACTCCGCGCTACCGCGATGGAGTACTGCACCGCATGCCAGAAGGCGATCGCAACGATCGTCATCATGGACCTGACCGAGGGCGCCGTGACCGGCTCCCAGCACGTCTGCCAGGCTTGCGCCGAGCAGTTGGGCGTCGGCGCGCCCAAGGCGCCGAAGTTCTCGCCGGAGATCCTCGAGGACCTGCTCGGCGGCATGAAGCCGACGCGCAAGGCGGTCGCGCACAAGCACCTCGACAGCTGCCCGGGCTGCGGCATGAGCGTCGCCGACTTCCGCAGCAAGGGCCGGCTCGGTTGCACGCGCTGCTACGACGCCTTCCGCGTCGAGCTGCTGCCGTTGCTGCAGCGCATCCACGAAGCGCAGATGCACACCGGCCGCCTGCCCGCCGTCATCGGCACGCCGCCGCCCCCGGTCGACGACCGCTCGCTGACCGACGTGCGCCGCCGCCTCGAAGACGCGGTCCGCGGCGAGCGCTACGAAGAAGCCGCCCGCCTGCGCGACGAGTTGCGCAAGCTTGAACGCGGCGCCACCACCTGATCCTGTTGATCCCGAATCCGCCGAGCCCGCACGCGCCGTGAGCAAGCCCCGCAAAGGCGACAAGTCCCCCGAGTGGAAGCCCGGCACCTGGCTGGCTGCCACCGGTCCGGAGTGCGACATCGCCATCTGCACGCGCGTCCGGCTGGCGCGCAACCTGCAAGGCTTCCCGTTCGCGCCGCGCCTCGACGACACGCCGTCGCGCCAGCTCTACGAGTTCGTCACCGGCCGGCTGCGCCAGAGCGGCCTGCCGGAGCCGCTGCAGCTGCTCGACCTCGAGTCGATCGACGACCTCGAACGCTCGGTGCTCGTCGAGCGCCACCTGATCAGCCGCGAACTCGCCGCCAGCAAGCGGCCGAGCGGCGTCGCCGTCGACGCCGACGAGAGCGTCGCGGTGATGATCAACGAGGAGGACCACCTGCGCATCCAGGTGTTCGCCTCCGGCCTGCAGACCGAGGCCGCGTGGCGACGCGCCGAGCGGCTCGACGACGCGCTGCTGCAGCGCCTGCCGATCGCGTGGTCGGAGGAGTTCGGCTTCCTCACCAGCTGCCCGACCAACACCGGCACCGGGCTGCGTCTGTCGGTGATGCTGCACCTGCCGGGCCTCGTCTGGTCCGAGGACATCGACAAGGCCACCAACACCGCGCAGAAGATCCACCTCGCGGTGCGCGGCCTGTACGGCGAAGGCAGCCGGGCGCTCGGCGACTTCTACCAGGTCAGCAACCAGGTCACGCTCGGCCGCGACGAGCAGCAGATCCAGGCCGACGTGCTGCTCGCCGTCGGCCGCATCGTGCAGTGGGAACGAGAGGTGCGCACGGCGCTGCTGCGCGGCTCCGCCCGCGTCCGCACCCTCGACCGCGTGCAGCGCGCGCTCGGCACCATCGAGCGGGCCCAGATCCTGACCAGCGAGGAGGCGCTCGGCTGCCTGTCGGCGCTGCGCTTTGGCCGCGAAGAAGGCCTCGTCGACGGCTTCGACATCCCGGCGGTCAACCGCGCCCTGCTGCTGTCCCAACCGGGCCACCTGCAGCGCCACACCCGCGAGCTGCTGAAGCCCGAGGAGCGCGACCAGCGCCGGGCCCAGTTGCTGCGCGAGGTCCTCGGCCTGAGCCGCTGAACCGCGGGCAGGCGCCCCGCGCGCCGGCTGGGAGCCGGCTGGGAGCGACCGCGGATCCAGCCGTTCGCCCGGCCGCGGATCCGGGCGCACCGTGGTCGCTCGCTTCGCGGCCCAGGCGGATGCCGGCTCGTCACGCCCCGACGGCCAGCGGACGACTGCGGCTTGAGCCTGCGCCCATCGGCCCCTTCCCTAGGGCCGGTCCGCCGCCGAAAAACGGAGCGCGGACGTACGGCGGACTGGAACTGCAAGTGCAGTTAATCCTATAGACGCCGGTGCCGATCTAACGGTCGGACGTTCCGCCACACCGAGGACTTACGCGCATGTTCGACCGCTTCACCGATCGCGCCAAGAAGGTCATGAGCTTCGCCCGCCAGGAGGCGATGAAGTTCAACCACGAGTACATCGGGACCGAGCACATCCTGCTCGGCCTCGTGCAAGAAGGCAGCGGCGTCGCAGCCAACGTGCTCAAGAACATGACGATCGACCTCGAGAAGATCCGTCACGAGGTCGAGAAGATCGTCAAGACCGGCCCCTCGATGGTGACCATGGGCCAGCTGCCCTTCACCCCGCGCGCCAAGAAGGTGCTCGAGCTGTCGCTCGAAGAGGCCAGCCAGCTCAGCCACAACTACATCGGGACGGAGCACCTGCTGCTCGGCCTGATCCGCGAGAACGAGGGCATCGCCGCGCAGGTGCTGATGAACCTCGGCGTCAAGCTCGACGAGGTCCGCGAAGAGGTGCTCGAGTTCCTCGGCGCCTCGGAAGGCAGCAACAACGGCGGCGACGAGGAGAGCGAGAGCTCCGGCGAGTCGAGCGGCGGCCGCAGCGAACGCAGCGAGTCGTCCGGCAGCTCGCCGTCGTCGGGCAACGCCCCGGCGTCCGCCGGCAAGAGCAAGACGCCGGCGCTGGACTCCTTCGGCCGCGACCTGACCGAGCTGGCCCGCGACGGCAGCAAGCTCGACCCGGTGATCGGCCGCGACCAGGAGATCGAGCGCGTCGTGCAGATCCTGTCGCGCCGCACCAAGAACAACCCGGTGCTGCTCGGCGAGGCCGGCGTCGGCAAGACGGCGATCGTCGAGGGCCTGGCGCAGCGCATCGTCAAGGGCACCGTGCCCGAGATCC
>JBEITC010000606.1:0-1963 GCA_040375075.1 Planctomycetota bacterium
ATCGGCGTCGCAGCCGCGGCGTGGCCGCGACAGCGGCCACTCGGCGCATCCTGAGCGCCCGGATCACGATGTCTTCGCGGGTTCTCAGCGGAGGTCGAAGCGATCGAGCTCCATCACCTTGGTCCACGCGGCGACGAAGTCGGCGACGAACTTCGCCTTGGCGTCGTCGCT
Organism: Planctomycetota bacterium; assembly: GCA_040375075.1. Taxonomy (GTDB): domain Bacteria; phylum Planctomycetota; class UBA1135; order UBA1135; family UBA2386; genus UBA2386. The sequence goes on from JBEITC010000606.1 coordinate 172, forward strand.
GGCGTAGACCTCGGCGATCGCGCGCAGCTGCGAGTTGGAGCCGATCGCGAGGTCGGCGGCGCTGGCCGTCCACTCGACAGCGCCCGTCTTGCGCGAAACGCCCTGGTAGACGTCCGCGGCCTGCGGGTCCTTGCGCCACGCCACGCCCATGTCGAGCAGGTTGACGAAGAAGTCGTTGGTCAGAGCGCCCGGCTTGGCGGTCAGCACGCCGAGCTTGCCGTCGCCGGCCGTCACGCCGAGCGCGCGCAGGCCGCCGACGAGCACCGTCATCTCCGGCGCGCTCAGCGTCAGCAGCTGCGCGCGATCGACCAGCATCTCCGGCAGCGGGCGGTCGACGTTCTTGCCGGCGTAGTTGCGGAAGCCGTCCGCGGCGGGCTCGAGCACGGCGAACGACGCGACGTCGGTCGTCGCCTGCGTCGCGTCGGTGCGACCCGGGCGGAACGGCACCGTCACGCTGTGACCGCCTTGCTTGGCCGCGTCCTCGATGGCCGCACAGCCGGCCAGCACGATCAGGTCGGCGAGCGAGACCTTCTTGCCGCCCGCTTGCGCGGACGCGAACTCGGCCTGGATCGCCGTGAGCTTCGCCAGCGCCTGCTGCAGCTGCGCCGGCTCGTTGGCGGCCCAGTCCTTCATCGGCGCGAGCCGGATGCGCGCGCCGTTGGCGCCGCCGCGCAGGTCGGAGCCACGGAACGTCGCCGCCGAGGCCCACGCCGTGGCGACGAGGCGCGCGGTCGGCAGGCCGGCAGCGAGGATCTTCGCCTTCAGCTGCGCGATGTCGGCGTCGTCGATCAGCGGGTGGTCGACGGCGGGGACGCCGTCCTGCCAGATCTGCGCCGGCGGCACCTCGGCGCCGAGCAGGCGGCCGTGCGGGCCCATGTCGCGGTGCGTCAGCTTGAACCACGCGCGCGCGAACGCGGCGTCGAACGCGGCCGGGTCGTCGTGGAAGCGCTTGGAGATCGCGCGGTACGCGGGATCGGTGATCAGCGCGATGTCCGTCGTCAGCATCATCGGCTGGTGCAGCTTGCCGTCGATGTGCGCGTCCGGGACCTTGCGGCCGGCGTCACCCTTCGGCTTCCACTGCTGCGCGCCGGCGGGGCTGCGCGTCAGCTCCCACTCGTAGCGGAACAGGTTGTCGAAGTAGCCGGTCGACCACGCGACGGGCGTCGACGTCCACGCGCCCTCGAGGCCGCTGGTGATCGTGTCGGCGCCGTTGCCCTTGCCGAACGAGTTCTTCCAGCCGAGGCCCTGCTCTTCGAGGCTCGCGCCTTCCGGCTCGCGGCCGACGTGCTGCTTCGGATCGGCGGCCCCGTGCGCCTTGCCGAGCGTGTGGCCGCCGGCGATCAACGCGACCGTCTCCTCGTCGTTCATCGCCATGCGACCGAACGTCGTGCGGATGTCGCGCGCGGCGAGCATCGGGTCGGGCACGCCGTTGGGGCCTTCCGGGTTGACGTAGATGAGGCCCATCTGCGTCGCGCCCAGCGGGTTGGCGAGTTCGCGGCCCTCGCCGTGACGCTGGTCGGCGAGGAACGTGCCCTCTGGGCCCCACAGGACGTCCAGCTGCGGCTCGTAGACGTCTTCACGGCCGCCGGCGAAGCCCAACGTCTTGAAGCCCATCGTCTCCAGCGCGACGTTGCCGGTGAGGATCATCAGGTCGGCCCACGAGATGCTGCTGCCGTACTTGCGCTTGATCGGCCACAGCAGGCGGCGCGCCTTGTCGAGGTTGCCGTTGTCCGGCCAGCTATTGAGCGGCGCGAAGCGGATCGTGCCATCGGCGGCGCCGCCGCGGCCGTCC
>JBEITC010000127.1:0-8912 GCA_040375075.1 Planctomycetota bacterium
CACAGCGGCGCGCCGGCGGAGCCGCGCTGACGTGCGCGCGCTGCTGCGCCGCGGCGGCGTCGCCCTCGGCGCCAGCGCCGCCTTGTTCGCCGTCGGGGTGCTGGCCGGCCTGCCGGTCGCGTGGCCGTTCGATGCGGCCATCACCGCGTGGCCGGTCGCCGTCGATCCCGCGCTGCTCGTGGCGACTTCGGCGCCGCACGTCGTCGTGCTGCAGCACGGACTGTTCCGCAGCGAGGCGTCGATGTTCCGGCTGGCGCGAGCGCTGGCTGCGCACGGCTTCGAGCCGCTGAACCCGGGTTATGCGAGCACGCGCGGCGCGCTCGCCGACCACGCGGCGGCGCTGGCGGCGGCGATCGCGGCGCGGCGCGACGCCGGGCCCGTTGGCGCATGGTCGTTCGTCGGCCACTCGATGGGCGGGCTCGTCGTCCGGGAGTATCTGCGGCGTGCGGACGCGGTGCGGCCGACCGCGGTCGTGACGCTCGGCACGCCGCACCGCGGCGCCGTGCTCGCCGACCTGCGCAAGCGCTGGTTCTTGTTCCGCTGGGCGATGGGGGACGAAGCGGCGTTCGAGCTGTCGCCGGGGGACGCGCAGCACGCGCGGCCGTGGCCGGCGGAGTGTCCGGTCGGGGCCATCGCCGGCCAGCTCGATGGCGACGGCAATCCGGCGATCCCCGGGCCGGACGACGGCACGGTCGCGGTCGGCGAGGCGTTGCCCGCAGCGGCCGTGGCGCGGTTGGTCCTGCCGCTGGGGCACACGCGCTTGTCGTTCGCCGACGCGTCGGTCACGGCGACGCTGCACTTCCTGGCGCGCGGGAGCTTTCCGCCCGTGATGCCGCCGCGGTAGCATCCGCGCTCGCGGCTTCGGCCGCCCGAACCCGATGACCTCCTGGATCCAACCCCTGCTGCTCGGCGCCGGCTTCGGCGTCGCCTTCTTGCTCGGCCGCGGTTCGGCCGGCGATTCCGCGCAGCTCGCCGCGCAGGGACGCGGCCCGGTGAACGCGCCGCCGGCGCCGACCGCGCCTGTGACCCCGACCGAGGCAGCGCCGCCGCCGCTGGTCTATGGCGAGGAGAGCAGCGGCAGTGCGACGAGCAACAACGGCTTCCTGGCCGTGACCGGCAGCTACGGCGTCGGGACGTCGGTGCTGTACCTCGTCGACACCGTCAATCGGCAGTTGGCGGTCTACGAGGCCCGCGGCGGCTCGGCCGAGCAGCGTCGGATCGTCCTGGTGGGCGCCCGGCGCATCGACCTCGACCTGCAGCTGCGCAGCTACAACGACCGCAGCGAGTACGAGTACGACCGCCTGGAGAAGCTGTTCCAGCGCGGCGGCAAGACGACCGACGAGGTCAAGACCGGCCTCGAACCCGACAACAGCCGGAAGTAGCTGCTTTTCTCTGGCGGGGCGAACGTTAGGATCGCGCGCGGCGATGGGTCCTCGCTGGTCCGTCGCCTCTCCCGCTGCAAACCCCCTCTCCCCTGGCTCGTCCCACGACGTAGTGAGGTAGGTCCGTGTCCGACAAGAACGACGATTTCCTTTCCTTCGAGAAGGCCCTGCGCGAGTTGAAGCTGCGGAGTGAAGAGCTGCGCAAGCTCGTCTCCGAGGGCGAGATCCGCGCCCGCAAGGACGGCGACTCGATGAAGTTCAAGAAGGAGGACATTGCCGCCCTCGCCGAGTCGCTCTCGGTCAAGTCCGGCGCGACCGCGCCGATCGGCGGCGATGCGCTCGAGGACGACACCGGCATGGTCACCGAGCAGATCTCCGAAGAGGACACGCTCCTCGCGGACGACGAGCCGGCCCCGGCCAAGCAGGCCAAGCGCGCCGCGCCGGCGCGCCCCGCCCGCGCAGCCGCTCCGGTCGCCGTCGCCGCTGGCGAGAAGGAGCCGGGTTGGGCGCTCGCGTTCGCGATCGTCGGCTTCCTCGTCACCATGTGGGCGACGATGGTGCACTACTCGATCTCGCAGGACGCGGACCCGAAGAACAGCTTCTTCACGTCGGCCTGGTCGAAGTGATCGTCGCGGCGCGGCCTGCGGGCCGCGTTGCAGACGCTGCGCGGGGCCCCATGCGGCCCCGCGTTCGTTGGCGGCCTGCGCATTGCGCGCCGCGCCCGCAAACGCTCTCGCTGGCATTCCCGCCGGGGATCCGCTAGCGTTCGCCGCGCTCGCGCATCGCCACCGGTCGGCGATTTGCGGCATTGCACTGTCTGTACACGAGGGGGCACCCATGAAGCACACCTTGACGCTCGCCGTGGCATTGTTCGCGGCTTCCTGCGTGAGTTCGGAACAACACCGCCGCGTCGTCGGCGAGAAGAACGCGCTGCAGGCGCAACTCGCCAGCATGGCGGAGGCGCAGAAGATGCTGAGCGCGGAGAACGAGCGCCTGCGCAACCAGAACCGCGACCTGTCGGCGCGCGCGCTCGACGCGGCCTACATCGCCGAGCAGAAGCAGAAGCTCGCCGATCTGTTGGCCCGCTACGGCCAGGGCTCGCCGAACGCGCAGAACGGCGTCGACGTCGTGCAGACGCCGGAGGGCATCGCCTTCCGCGTCGCCGGTGGCGTGCTGTTCGCGTCGGGCCAGAACGCGCTGTCCGAGTCGGGTCGGCGCACGCTGACCGAACTCTCGACGCAGCTCGCCGGCCGCAAGATCCGCATCGAGGGTCACACCGACGACCAGCCGATCGTCAACAGCAGCTGGGGCACCAACCTGCGCCTGTCGGTCGAGCGCTCGATGGTCGTCGCCGACTTCCTGACGACGTCGGCGGGTTTGCCGAAGTCGAACGTCAGCGTCGCCGGCTACGGCGAGCACCGTCCGGCGGTCAGCGGCGGCGACGACGCGTCGCGGTCGAAGAATCGCCGCGTCGAGATCCTGATGCTCGACCAGTAAGTTGGCGGCGCGCGGGCACAGCCAGCAGGCAGACTGCATGCAGGCTGGCCGCGTGCATGCAGGCCACGCGCCAGCTCGTCGCGCGCAGTCTGGCCGCGGCCGAGTCGTCCACCGCGCGCCCGGCGCGATGCGCCTGCGCCCATGGAACTCGCTCGCCGTCGCATGGCTCGTCGCGTGCACGGCGGCGTGTCGCGGCGATGCGGATGCCGTGACCGCCACGCCGACGCGCGCCGGTCGCTTCGGGTCGCTGCGCGACCTCGTGCTCTTCGTCCGGCCCGGCGCTGGGCCATGCGAGGCGCTGTTCTGCGACCGGTTCGAGGTGACGCGCGGCGATTGGGCCGAGTTCACGGCGACGGTCGCGGGCCGCGCGTGCGGCGCGGAGCGCGTGCCCGCGGACGGCGACGCCTCGGTGGCCGTGGGCCTCGTCGACTTGCCGCAGGCGCGCGCGTTCGCGAGCTGGCGCTTCTTGCGCCTGCCGCGCCGCGACGAATGGATGCACGTGGCGCTCGATGGCGGACGCAGTTCGTTTCCGTGGGGCGACCGCGTCGACCCGAGCCGCGCCAACACGGCGGAGCTCGGCCTGTGGCAGACGACGCCCGTCGGCACGTTCGAATCGGGCCGCCAAGCCGGCGGCGCCAATCCCTACGACCTGATCGGCAACGTGAGCGAGTGGACGGAGTCGCCGGTCGCTTGGTGGTGCGATCCGCGCCACGACGTCGCCGGTGGCCAGCCGCTCGATCCGCTGGGTGGCATCGCGCGCGCTCGCGCCGAGGTCATGGCGACGCCGGCCTTGGCCGCGTGGAGCGGGCCGGGCGGCATCGTTCCGGCCGGTTGGCTCGTCACCGCGGTCGGCGACCACGTGCCGCGTGATTGCGTCGGGGCCGACTTCGCCACGCCGATGACGGAGAAGTGGGACGTCGCGTTGCCGGACGAGCGCAGCGCGCGCCGCGGGGTGCGCCTGATGACGACGGCGGGCGAGTTGCTGCGCGCGCTCTGTGCGGCGTCGACCGCGCCGTCGGCGACGGACGAACTCCAGGTGCGTCGCTTCGTCGCGTGCGACGCGCACCGCGAGGCGCTCTCCGCGGCCTGGCGCGAGCTCGACGCGCGCGGGGCCGCGCCGGTCGGCGGCACGGCGATCGCCGCGTTGCTCGCGGCAGAGCTTGGTGTCGTCGCAGCACCCATGGAGCGGCGATGAGCGAGCGGGACCCGTTCGCGTCCTTCCTCGCGCGCATGGAGGCCGTCGGCTTCCGGCCGAGCAGCGTGCTCGGCCAGAACTTCCTGCTCGACCCGACGCTGCATCGATTCCTCGCCGACCGCGCCGGGCCGACGCTGGCCGACACGGTGGTGGAGATCGGCGTCGGTCTCGGCTTCCTGACGCGTGAGCTGGCGGCGCGTGCTGGCGCCGTGCTGGCCGTCGAGATCGACGCGCGGCTGTTGCAACTCGCGCGCGAGGACCTCGCCGCGGCCGCGAACATCACGTGGGTGCTCGCCGATGCCTTGTCGGGGCCCGACCGCTCGCTCCACCCGGCCATCGCGGCGGCGGCGCCGGCGGCGGCAGGCGGGCGGACGCTCGTCGTCGCCAACCTGCCGTATTCGGTGTCGGGGCCGCTGCTGGCCGAGATCTGCGCACTGCCGCAACTGCCGGCGCGTTGCGTGCTGCTGGTGCAGAAGGAGATGGCCCAGCGGGTCGCCGCGCCGGCCGACGATCCGGACTACGGCGGGTTGGCGGTGCAGGTGCAGGCGCTCTACCGCGCCCGCTTGGTCCGCGACGTCGGACCGCAGGTGTTCCGCCCGCGGCCGAAGGTCGTGTCCGCGGTGCTCGAGCTCGAGCTCCGCACCGACAGTCCCCTGGCCGGGCGCGTCGGCGCGGAGCGGCGCAACTTCGGCGTCTTCGTGCGTCAGTTGTTTCAGCAACGGCGCAAGGCGCTGCGCACGACCTTGCCGGCCGCTGCCTTGGCGGCCGGACATCGCCCGGTGGCATGGGAGGATGCGCTGCTCGCCGGTCGCGCCGAGGACGCATCCGCCGACGTCATCGCCGGGTGGTGGGCCCGCAGCGTCAGCTCCGGCTGAGGCTCACGGGCTTGACGGGCACATAGGGCGTGCTACTCTAAGGAGTTCCACATTCGCAGCGTCCCCGGACACGACAACAACCACGTCCGGACACGGCTGGGCCGACACGGCGCCAAGCCAACAGGGGCATGTCGAGGGTGGAGCTGGCTCTGGTCGCAACGGCAGTCCTCGGTTCGCAGCGCGCGCGGCATCGTCCGGCGGCTCGACACCGATCGACCCGCCGAAGCGAGTGATCGAACGGTCTGGGCGCGACGACTTTGCGTCGTTGCGTGAAGTATCGTTGTCCGCCTGATCCCAAGCGTCGCTTGGGGCACAGGCGGCCGCGCGTCGCTTCCCTGGCGGCGGGCGGTTGGATCCCAGGGCCGCCGCTCCGTCTGCCTCCCCCTGCCTGTTCCCCCCGCGATGGATCGATTCGAGGACGCCAAGCTGCGCATCAAGGAAGCGACCGACCTGGTCGCCTTGATCGAGAGCTACCTGCCGCTGCGCCCGCGCGGCCGGCTCCTCGTGGCGCTGTGCCCGTTCCACGCCGAGAACTCGCCGTCGTTCACCGTCTACCGCGACGAGCAGTTCTTCCGCTGCTACGGCTGCGGCAAGACCGGCGACGTGTTCACGTGGCTGATGGAGCGCGACGGCCTGAACTTCCGCGAATCGATGGAGCTGCTCGCCGACCGCGCGGGCATCTCGCTCGAAGGCGTGTTCCGCGGTGGCCAGCGCGCCGAGAACAAGGGGCCGGATCCGTACGAGGCCCTCGCCGAGGTCGCCGGCTTCTTCCAGCGCGCGCTGCTCGCGCCGGAGGCGGGCCGGCTGGCGCGCGCGTACCTGGAGTCGCGCGGCCTGTCGGAGGCCATCGCGCCGTGGCGCCTCGGCTACCACCCCGCGCCGGGCGCGCTGCTGCAGTTCGCGCAGCAGAAGCAGTTGCCGAAGGACGTGCTCGAGGCCGCCGGCCTGCTGCGCAACGGCCGCGAGCTGTTCTCCCAGCGCGTGATGTTCCCGATCGACGACGAGCGCGGTCGCACCGTCGGCTTCGGCGGCCGCATCGTGCCGGGCGCGCCGGGCAGCGATGGCAACGGCGACTTCAAGCCGCCGAAGTACCTCAACTCGCCGGAGTCGCCGTTCTTCAACAAGCGCCGCGTGCTGTTCGGCCTGCACCGCGCCAAGCAGGCCGGCCAGCGGCGCATCGTGGTGATGGAGGGCTACACCGACGTCATCGCCTGCCATCTCGCCGGCTTCCAGGGCGCCGTCGCGTCGCTGGGCACGGCGTTCACCGCCGACCATGCGCGCACCGTCGAGCGCTACGCCACCGAGGGCCTCGTGCTGATGTTCGACGGCGACCGCGCCGGCATGCAGGCGGCCGAGCGCGCCGTGCGCGAACTCGCCAACACGCGCCTGTCGGTGCGCATCGCCATGATGAGCGACGCCGACGGCGCTGCGAAGGATCCCGCCGACGTCGTCGTGCAGCGCCCCGGCGAGGACATGGAGCTCGTCGTCGAGCGTCGCGCGCGCTTCGCCGACGTCCTCGACGCCGCCGAGGATCACATCGCCGTCTGGTTCCGCCTGCTGCGTCGCCGCATCGACCTCTCGCAGGCGACCGGCGTCGACGCCGCCGCGCAGGAGTGCGCCGCGATGCTGTCGCTCGTCGAGTCGCCGGTGCGCCAGGCGGCGCTGCTCGAGCAGATGGCGCGCCACCTCGCGGTGCCAGCGCCGACGCTCGAGCGCCTGCTGCAGAAGCAGAAGCGCCGCCGCGAAGGCCAGCAGGCCGACCCTGCCGCTCCCGCCGCGGCGCCGGTCGCCGTCCGCGCCGTGCTGCAGCCGGGCGAGCTCGAACTGCTCGCCTGCGTGCTCGCCGCGCCGCGGCTGCTCGAGGGCATCGACCTCGTCGCCCTCGGCGACCTGTCGCCCGCGGCGGCGACGGCGCTCGACTGGTCGATCGCAGGCGCGACGCTCGGTCGCACGACCCCCGCCGACCTGATGCGCTACCTGATGGCGCGCGCCGACGAGCGTCCGGACATCCGGACGCTGCTCGGCGACGCCTTCCAGCGCGGCGCCAAGACCACCGATCCCGCGGCCGTGCTGTCGGGCCTGCTATCAGGCCGTCGGCGGCGCGCCAACGAGGCGCGCCGCCGCACGGTCCGCCAGCAGCTGCAGCAAGCGCTCGCCGTGGGCGACGCGGCCCGCGCGGCCGAGCTGCAGAACGAGATCCTCACGCGCTTGCGCGAAGACATGCCGCGGCGCAACGCCGACTGAACCACATCCCCGAACGCACTTCCTCCAACGCGCCCGCGGCTGCCGCGGGACCTCGAACGAGACCGAATCCAATGTCCGCACCGACCGAACTCGACAAGAAGATCAAGGCGTTGATCAAGGCGCACCGCAAGAGCGGGGCCATCACGCTGGCCCAGCTCAATTCCGCGCTGCCCGACGACATGGCGTCGCCCGACAAGGTCGAGGCGGCCATCGCCATGATCGAGGAGGCCGGCCTCGACGTCGTCGAGGACGAGAAGGCCAAGAACAAGAAGGCCGGCGGCCGCAAGGACGAGGAGGGCGGCGACGAGGGCGGCGACGAGGTCGATCTCGCGCCGGACCTCGACATCGCCGAGCCGACCGAGGCCGAGCTGGCGGCGCCGATGGTCGACATCACCGAGAAGATCGACGACCCGGTCCGCATGTACCTGACGCAGATGGGCGAGATCCCGCTGCTGACGCGCGAGGAGGAGATCTCGCTCGCGCGCAAGATCGAGCTGACGCGCAAGCAGTTCCGCAAGGAAGTGCTCTCGTGCGGCTATGGCATGAAGACCGCCATCGAGATCCTCGAGGACGTGCTGAAGGGCGAGCTCGCCTTCGACCGCACGCTGAAGGTCAACCAGCAGGATCCCGAGGTCGGCAAGGCGGACCTCTCCGACCGCCTGCCGGGCAACATCGCGACGTTGCGGCTGATCTACGAGGCCGCGCGCAAGGACTTCGCGCGGCTGTGCGAGGACGGCGTGCCCGAGGCCGAAGCGCAGGTGCTGAAGAAGCGCATCTTCTCGCGCCGTCGCAAGGCCGTCGCCCTCATCGAGGAGCTCAATCTCCAAGGCAAGAAGGTGCGCCCGATGATCGACCTCGTCGAGAGCCGCATCTCCGAGATGCACCGGCTGTCGTCGCGGCTCCAGCGCTACCGCGGCGCCCAGATCGCCAATCCGGACGCCGCCGAGACGCGCCGTCGCCTCGCCGAGATGCAGGTCGACGGCCTGGAGTCGGTCGATCGCCTGCAGAAGCGCCTCGAGTTCCTGCGCGCGGCCTACGCCAACTACGAGGACGCCAAGCGCAAGCTGTCGTCGGGCAACCTGCGCCTCGTCGTCTCGATCGCCAAGAAGTACCGCAACCGCGGCCTGTCGTTCCTCGACCTCATCCAGGAGGGCAACACCGGCCTGATGAAGGCCGTGGAGAAGTACGAGTACCGTCGCGGCTACAAGTTCTCGACGTACGCGACGTGGTGGATCCGGCAGGCGATCACGCGCTCGATCGCCGATCAGGCGCGCACGATCCGCATCCCGGTCCACATGATCGAGACGATGAGCAAGCTGCGCAACGTCAGCAAGAAGCTGACGCAGCTGAAGGGCCGCGAGCCGTCGATCGAGGAGGTGGCGGAAGCGGCGCAGGTCTCGGTGGACGAGGCCAAGCGCGTGATGAAGATCAGCAAGCATCCGATCTCGCTCGATCGCCCGATCGGCGACTCGGAGGACAGCTACTTCGGCGACTTCATCGAGGACGAGTCGGTCGAGAGCCCGGTGCAGTCGGCGAGCCGCGAGATGCTCAAGGAACGCATCGAGAGCGTGCTCAGCACCCTGACCTTCCGCGAGCGCGAGATCATCAAGCTCCGCTACGGCATCGGCGACGGCTACACGTACACCCTCGAGGAGGTCGGCCGCATCTTCCGCGTCACGCGCGAGCGCGTGCGGCAGATCGAAGCCAAGGCGGTGCGCA
>JBEITC010000098.1:0-10096 GCA_040375075.1 Planctomycetota bacterium
CGCCGCGCACGGCGTCCGCCGCGGGCTCGAGCCGGGCTTCGTCGTCGCGACGCCAGCGCCGGTGCGCGACACGCTGCGCCTCGAAGGACTGCGCGCGCCGCTGCGCGCCGACGGCGCGATGACCGTAGCGGCGGCGCGCGCGCGACCCGGACACGACCCGGTCGGCCCGGTGTGGCTCGGTGCGCCGACGCACCTGCTGCTCGAAGCAGTCGAGGTCGAATGCCGCGACGCATCGCAGCCGGCGCGCGTGCTGCGCGCGGCGTCGGCGCGCTGGGACGGTGGCGAGCTCGCGCTCGCCGGTCCCGTCGACGGCGAGGACGCCGCGGGCCGGCCGTTCACCGCGCCGTCGGCGCGCGTCGTGGATGGCGCGATCGTGATCGGGCGCTGACCGGTCGCGCGCCGGGCGCGGCGTGCGCAGCGAGGCGTCGGCGTGTCGGCCTTTGTGCCGCGCGCTTCGCCAGGGCACACTGCGCGGCGTGAAGCTGCTCGTCGTGCTCGCCGTCGGTCTGCGGCCCAAGGATCTCTCGCATGCGCCGGCGCTCCGCGGACTCGGCGAGCACGGCTTCGCCGCGCCGCTGACGACGGTGTTCCCGGCGGTCACGTGCACGGTGCAGGCGACGTTCCTCACCGGCCTGCTGCCGCGCGAACACGGCGCCGTCGGCAACGGCTGGTACTTCAAGGACCAGGCGCAGGCGCTGCTGTGGCGGCAGAACAACGGCCTCGTGCACGGCGAGAAGCTGTACGAGGCGGCGAAGGCGCGCTTTGGCGCGCGCACGGCGAAGCTGTTCTGGTGGTGGAACATGTACGCGCCGGGCGTCGACTGGTCGCTGACGCCGCGGCCCGAGTACCACGCCAACGGCCTGAAGAAGCCGGGGCTGTACAGCGAGCCGCCGGAGTTGCAGCGCGACGTGCAGGCGCGGCTCGGCGCGTTCCCGCTGTTCGACTTCTGGGGCCCGAAGGCCGGCATCAAGAGCACCGAGTGGATCGCGTCGTCGGCGATCGACGTGATGCAGCAGCACGACCCCGAGCTGGTGATGGCCTACCTGCCGCACCTCGACTACGACCACCAGCGCTTCGGCCCCGACCATCCGCGCAGCGTCGCGGCGGTCGGCGAGCTCGACGCGCAGTGCGCGCGGTTGATCGCAGCAGCGCGCGAACGCAACGCGCACGTCGTCGTGCTGTCGGAGTACGGCATCGAGAAGGCGACGAAGCCGGTGTTCCTCAATCGCGTGCTGCACGAGAAGGGCCTGCTGCGCGTGCAGGAGACGAGCCACGGCCAGCTGCTCGACTGCGGCGCCTGCCGCGCGTTCGCCGTCGCCGACCACCAGTGTGCGCACGTCCAAGTCCGCGACGCGCGGGACCTCGAGCCGGTGCGCACGCTGCTCGCCGCCCAGCCGGGCGTCGCGCGCGTGCTCGACCGGGCGCAGCAGCGCGAGCTCGGCATCGACCACGAGCGCAGCGGCGAGCTGGTCTGCGTCGCCGAGCCGGGCTGCTGGTTCGCGTACCACTACTGGCTCGACGAGAGCCGCCGGCCCGACTTCGCCACCACGGTCGACATCCATCGCAAGCCCGGCTACGACCCGACGGAGCTGTTCGTCGACCCGAAGCTGCGCTTCCCCAAGCTGCGCGTCGCGAAGAACCTCGCCAAGAAGCTGCTTGGCTTCCGCTACCTGATGGACGTCATCGGCACCGATCCGTCGATCGTCGGCGGCACGCACGGCCGCCTGTACAGCGACGACGCCGCCGGCCCGGTGTTCTTGTGCAGCGACCGTCGGCTCGCGCGCGATCGCGTGGCTGCGACGGACGTCAAGGAACTCTGCCTGCGACTGCTGGGCTCGTAGGCGCGCGAGCGAGGACCGCGACCATGCCGTTGTCGACCGACGTGTGCTTGCCGCGCGACGCGACGCCGGTGTTCCCCGACTTCTGCTGCGCTTGCGACGCGCCGCGGCCGGGCAGCTCGTTCGACGTGAAGGGCCGGCGCGTCCACTGGACCGAGCTGTGGATGCCTTGGCTGTGGTTCTTCGGCCAGCGCGTGACCGTCACCGTGCCGGTGTGCGCCGGCTGCCGGCCGCAGGCGGTCGCCGGGCGGCGCTGGCGCACGGTGGTCATGCTCGTCTGGCTGTGCATCGTCGCGGCGATCGCGCTGCCGTACCTGGACACGTTGGGCCTGACCCGCGGCATGAAGCGCTTCGTCAGCGGTCTCGCGCTGCTCGTCGGCGCGGCGCCGGTGATCGTCTGGTGGGTCGTGCGGCCGCCGGTGTTCGACCTGACGGTCGGCAAGGCCACGATCGACTACGAGTTCGCGTCGCGCGGCTACGCGGTGCGCTTCCTCGCGCGCAATCCGGGCGCGCGGTTGAGCTGACGAAGGCGCCTGCGGGGGCGCGAGCGGCGATGCGGTGGGGCAGCGAAGGGCCGGCGGCTGTGTCCTTGGTGAGGTGGTAACGGCGGCAACGGCATGCAGTCGCACGCCGCCTGACCGCGACGCCCGGAGTGAGCGAGCGGACCTCCGACGACTCGCCGCAAAAAAGCGCCGGAACGTCCGTCACGCCGCGCGCCGTCTTGCATTGACCGGCCGTGATCTCGTCGGCGCGCCTCCTGGCTGCGTGCCGCCGCCACGGCTCGCTCCTCCCTGCATTGCTCCTGCCCGGCGCCGCGCGCCGTGCAGCGCCATCGGGCGGTCCCGTGGCGCCGGCCCGGGTCGAGATCGCACGTCGTCCGGTTTCTCCCACAGCAACTTCACCCCCCTGACACGCAAGGACCCTAGCACCATGACGAAGAGCCTCTACGAGCGCCTTGGCGGCGCGCCCAAGGTCGCCGCGATCGCGCGCGACATCGTCCAGGCCCACCTGGCCAATCCCCTGATCAAGACCCGCTTCGAGATCGTCGACACGGCGAAGCTCGAGGCCAACGTGCGCGACTTCATCGGCATGGGCACCGGTGGCTCGGAGCGCTACGCCGGTCGCGACATGCCGACGGCGCACAAGGGCATGAACGTGAACGACCGCGAGCTGATCGCGGCCATCGACGACGTGCTCAAGGTGCTCGACAAGCACGGCGTGGGCGAAGGCGAGCGTCGCGAGATGCTGGCCATCCTCTACTCGCTCAAGGACGAGGTCATGTTCAAGTGATGGTTGGCGGCTGCGACTGAGGGCGGCGCGCGGGCTCGACCGCTCGCCGCCAAGCCGTGCCGCGCATCGTCGCGGCACCCATCCAGTGGGCGCGTCCGGCTCCCACGGCAGCGTGCCGGCAGTGCGCCGGCAGTGCGCCGGTAGCGCGCGCCGATCGCGATAGGAGACGGCGGGGCGCATGCCTGCCATGGCTGCGCCGGCAGCACGCGGCGATCGCGACGGATCGCGCCAGTTCGACCGTCACGCCGGCGTGCCAAACGCATTTGGGGGCGCGGCCATCGCCGCGTGCCTCCCCATGCCGAACCTCCGCCTCGCCGCGTTCCTCTCGACCGTGTTCCTGCTCGGCGCTGCGCTGCCTGCGCAGTGCGCTGTCGACTGGCAGGCGATCGGCGGCGCGCCCGGGGTGTCCGGAGTCGGGGCGCGCGTCTCCTGCAGCACGATGTGGGATCCGGACGGCGCCGGTCCGCTGCCGGCGCGGCTCGTGATCGCCGGCCGGTTCTCGTTCGTCGGCGACGTGCCGGCCACCAACATCGCGGTGGGGGATCCGATCGCCAAGACGTGGGCGCCGCTCGGCGCTGGCATCCCGGGCGACGAGTCCTACAGCGTGGTTCACGCGCTCGCGACGTTGCCGAACGGCGACCTCGTCGCCGGCGGCTACTTCGGTTCCTTCAGCGGGGCTGCGGGTCAGTACATCGTGCGGTGGGACGGCGCGTCGTGGACGCCGCTCGGGTTCGGGTTCAACAGGACGGTCGAGGCCTTGCACGTGCTGGCCAACGGCGACCTGATCGCCGCCGGCGAGTTCACGTTCACCGGCGTGACGCCGATGCGCCGCGTCGCCCGGTGGGATGGCACCGCGTGGTCGGGGCTCGGCGCCGGCATCGGCGGCCAGTTCGGGGGCGAGTCTGTCCTGGCGCTCGCGACGACCAGCGCCGGCGACCTGCTCGCGGGCGGCATCTTCACGACCGCTGAGGGCGCGCCGGCCAACCGCATCGCGCGCTGGGACGGCGCGGCATGGAGCGAGTTCGCTGGCGGCGCCGGCGGCACCGTGCGCGCGATCCATCGCCGAGCCAACGGCGACCTCGCGGTCAGCGGCGACTTCAGCACGATCGGTGGCGTCGCGGCGCCGTACCTCGCCCGCTGGAACGGCGCGGCGTGGGCCGCGCTCGGCGTCGCGCCCAACTCCAACGTCTCGACGATCGCCAGCATGGCCAACGGCGACCTCGTCGTCGGCGGCAACTTCACGACGATCGGCGGTGTCGCGGCGAGCCGCGTCGCGCGCTGGAACGGCGCGAACTGGGCGGCGTTCGCCGCCGGAACGACGACGGGTTGCGAGCACGTCAGCGTGCTGCCGGGCGGCGACGTGGTCGCCGCCGGCGAGACCTTCGCGACCGGCGCCACGACGATCGCCGCGCGGATCGCGCGTTGGAACGGGACGGCGTGGTCCGCGGTCGCCGACGGCGGCACGAGCGGCGACGTGCGCGCGGTCGCGACGATGCCCAACGGCGACATCGTCGTCACTGGCACGTTGACGTCGATCGGCGGCGTCGCCGTCAATCGCATCGCCCGCTGGAACGGCGTCGCATGGAGCCCGCTCGGCAGCGGCCTCGGCGCGAGCGTCATCAACGCCGGCAACGCGCTCGCCGTGATGCCCAACGGCGACCTCGTCGTCGGCGGCGACTTCACCACGACGCTCGGTGCGCCGGCCAACTACATCGCCCGCTGGAACGGCACGAGCTGGTCGGCGTTGGGCACCGGCATCGTGCAGGTCGTCAACTGCCTCGCCGTCGCGCCCAACGGCACGCTGCTCGTCGGCGGCAACTTCGTCAACGGCACGGGCGGCGCCAACGCCGCCCGCATCGCCCGCTGGAACGGCGCCAGCTGGTCGGCGCTGGGCGCCGGCGTCGGCGGACCGGTGCGCGCCGTGGTCGCGCTCGCCAACGGCACGGTCGTCGTCGGCGGCGACTTCACCACGGCCGGCGGCGCGCCCGCCAGCCGCATCGCGCAGTGGAACGGCACGGCGTGGTCGGCCTTCGGCGCTGGGTGCGATGGCGCGGTGCACGGCCTCGCGGCGTTGCGCGACGGCTCGCTGGCCGTCGTTGGCGACTTCGCCAACGCCGGCGGCGCGACCGCGAGCCGCGTCGCGCGCTGGACCGGCACGGCATGGCAGTCGGTCGGCAGCGGCGCCAACGCGCTGGTGAGCGCCGTCCGCGAACTGCCGGACGGCGACCTCGTGGTCGGTGGCTCGTTCGGGTCGGCTGGCGGCATCACTGCGAAGGGCATCGCGCGTTGGAGGGGCGTCGCATGGACGACGTTCGGCGTCGGTGTCGATGGCGCGGTGCGGGCGCTCGGCCAGGGCACCGATGGCCGGATCCTGGTCGGCGGCGTCTTCGGCAGCGCGGGCGGGCAAGCGTCGACGGGCTTCGCGCGGTTGGCGTCGACCTGCGCCGCGACGGTCGCGGCGGCGGGCGTCGGTTGCGCCGGCAGCGGCGGCGCCAACACCTACGCCGCCGCCAGCCTGCCGTGGACCGGTTCGACCTTCCGTCTGCGCGGCACGGGCCTGCCGCCGCTCGCGTTCGCCGTCACGGTCACGGGCTTCAGCGCGACCAGCATCCCGTTGGCGCTGGCGCTGCCGCCGAGCCCGGCCGCGTGCACGCTGTGGGCCAGCCCCGATCTGACCGAGGTCGCGCTGGTCACCACCGGCGCGCTCGACGTGCAGCTGGCGCTGCCCGACGATCCGGCGCTCGCTGGACTCGTGCTGCGCCAGCAGCTCGTGCTGCTCGAAGTGAACGCGCAGCTGCAGTTCGTGCAGAACACGGTCAGCAACGCGCTGACGGCGACCGTCGGCATGTTCTGATCGTCGATTCCCGGCAGAGTGCGGTCCCGCTGCAAGGGACCGCGCGCACCGCCTGTACCCTGGACGAGCGCTTTCCTGCCGATGCCCAACGCTTCCGCCGATCCCCTCGACGACGACCTGCCCGAGGCCGTCTTCGGTGAAGTCGCCGACGTCGCCCTCGGCGAACCGGCGGCGCGCGCGACGCGCCTGTCCGAGCTGAAGGCGCGTTTCCCTGCGCACGCGGCCGGCATCGACAACGTGGTGGCAGCGATCACCGGCACGGACCGACTGCTGGCGGCGGCGTTTCCCGCCGAGGTCGTGGAGCTGCCGGCGACCATCGGCCGCTACCGCGTGCTGCGGCAGCTCGGCGAGGGCGCGTTCGGCCTCGTCTACCTCGCCGCGGAGACCGGGCCCGTGCAGCGCGAGGTCGCGATCAAGGTGATGCGGCCGGGCGCTGGCGACCGCTTCACGCTGCAGCGCTTCGCCGCCGAGCAGCAGCTGCTCGCCAGCCTCGACCATCCGGCGATCGTGCGCATCCTCGAAGCCGGCGCGCTGCCCGACGGCAGGCCGTACTTCGTCATGGATCGCATCGATGGCGCGCCGCTGGGCGACTACGCGCGCGTCCGTGACCTGCCGCTGGTCGAGCGCGTTCGGCTCTTCGTCGCCGCCTGCCGCGGCGTGCAGCACGCGCATGCGCGCGGCGTCGTGCACCGCGATCTCAAGCCGTCCAACATGCTGGTGACGCAGGTCGATGGCGAGGCGGCGCCGCGCATCATCGACTTCGGCATCGCCAAGGTGCTCGAAGCTGCGGACGAACTGCGCCCGTTCGCGACGGATCCGGGCCGCATGGTCGGCACGCCCGGCTACATGAGCCCCGAGCAGCGCGTCGGCGGCGCCGCGGCCGCCAGCGTCGACGCGCGCGCCGACGTGTTCGCGCTCGGCGTGACGCTGTTCGAACTGCTGGTCGGCGAACGGCCGTGGCCCGGCGATGTCATGCCGGACACCGCCGAACCGCCGCGCGCGAGCGTTGCCCGGCGTCGCTGCGGCAAGGGCGGCGGCGCCGATGCCGTGGCGCGGCAACTGCGCGGCGCCCTCGATCGCATCCTGGCGAAGGCGCTGCAGCACGTCGCGGCCGATCGCTACGCCGACGCCGGGGCGCTGGCCGACGACCTGCAGCGCCATCTCGACGGCCGGCCGATCGCGGCCGAGAAGCCGTCGCTGCTGCGCCGCGTCCGCTGGTCGTGGCGGCGGCACAAGGCGCGCTGGCTCGCCGCGGCGGCGCTGACGCTGGTCGCCGGCATTGGCTACGGCGGCGTGACCTACTGGCGGGCGCACGCCGAGCAGGCCGACAGCCGGCGCATCGACGAAGCCCTGCAGATGGCCGAACTGCTGCTGCGTCGCGCCTCCAACCCGATCCTCGGCGACGCGCTCGACGACGCCGCGCGCGCCGAACTCGCGCGCGACGTCGTCGCCGTCTACGACCGGTTGCGCGTCACGCCCCTGCGGCCGTGGCCGCGCGACGTGCAGGCCCGGTCCCTCGCGGCCCGGCAGTTCCTCGCCGAGACGCAGCACTCGCTCGGCGAGTTCGCAGCGGCGCTCGCGCTGGCGGAAGAACTGCGCGCCGAGGCCGAGGCGCTGGTCGCTGCCGCGCCGACGCCGGCCAATCGCCGCCTGCTCGCCGGCGTCTGGCGCGAGATCGGCCGCGATGCCTTCGTGCTGCGTCGCTTCGACCTCGCGCGCGAGGCGACCACGAAGGCGCTGGCCGGCTACGTCCAGGCCGGCGCCGGCGCTGGCGCCGACGAAGGCTTCGACCCGGACCACTGCGCGACGCTGCTCGAACACGCCGCGGCGCTGGGGAGCACCGGCGATCCCGCCGGCCAGCTGGCGGCGTTCGAGGAAGCGATCTCGCGGCTGCGCCGCCGCGTCGCCGCAGCGCCCGACGACGAGAACTCCGTCCGCGACCTGCTGCGTTCGCTCAGCGGGCTCACCAACCTCTGGCTCAAGCGCAAGGACGCGCAGCGGGCCGAGGCGACGCTCGCTGAGGCGCTCGCGGTCGGCGGCAACTCGCGCTTCCCTCTCGCCGAGGAGCGGGCGCGCATCGGCTTGCGGATGGCGCGTCTGCGGCTGGAGCAAGGGCGCTTCGCCAAGGCCCTGGCGGCGGCGACGGACGCCAAGGAGCGCATGGAGCCCATGCTCGCGCGCCAGCCGAACCGCCACGTCGAGCGGCTCGTGCTGCTCGAGATCCACGCAACGCGAGCCGAAGCGCACCAACGGCTCGGCGACGCGGACGCCGCCGTCGTCGCCGGCGCGCAGCTGATCGACGTCGCAACGCTCGGCAACGCGGCCGCGCAGCGCAGGTGCGTCGACAAGCTCATCGGGCTTGCGCGCCTGCGGCACAAGATCGGCGATCGGCGCGGCTACGCGATCGCCGAAGCGTGGCTCGACGTCGCGCTGCGATTCCTGCCAGCGGTCGGCAAGGACGGCGCGGCACGGTGCGAAGTCCGGCTGCTGCGCGCGGTGGTGGCGACGCAACGCGGCGGTGTCGTCGACTGCGACGAACTGCAGGACCTCGCGCAGGCGGCCGAGCGCGACGCGCCGGCGTACTTCGGTTGGGCCCAGGCCGTGCTGGCGCAGCGCCTGCTCGACGACGGCGCCGACCAGCTGGCGGCGGCGGCGCTGGCCGCAGCCGAATCCGCCAAGTCACCGGCGCCGGCGTCGTGGCTGGCGCGGTTGCGCATCCGCCTCGCGACGCGGCGCGGCGATCTCGCCGCCGCCCGCGCGGCGATCGAGGCTGCGGCGGCGGATCCTGGCGCAGCCAACGAAGCGGCGCTCGGGGCCTTCCATCTGCTGCCGCTGGCGGACGCGAGCGCCGATCCCGCGGAGGTGCGCGCGTTCGTTGGTCGCATCGCCGCCGGCGTCACGGCGGCGCGCGGCGATGGCATGGGGGCGGACGTCGACGCGGAGCTTCGTCTCGCCCAGGCGCAGGCGGTGGCGGTCGCGGCCTGCGCCAGCGTGGCCGGCGGGTTCGACGAGCGCGCGGCCCGGGCGCTCGCCGTCCTGCGGGAGTTGCGGCCCACGGTCTCG
The DNA here is from genome assembly GCA_040375075.1 of Planctomycetota bacterium. GTDB lineage: Bacteria > Planctomycetota > UBA1135 > UBA1135 > UBA2386 > UBA2386. The sequence goes on from JBEITC010000098.1 coordinate 9,046, forward strand.
CTGTCGAACTGGGACGAGGCGCTGTGGTTCGGCCTCGTGCAGCGGCGTCTCGCCGCGGAGCGTGCGACGGCGGGCCCCGCGGCCGTGCTTGCTTCGCTGCGCGAGCTGGTGCCCGAGCTGAGCGACTGCGGCCAGTTGCTGGGCATCTGCGACGTGCTCGCCGGGTGCCGCGCGGACGACGCGGCCGGCGCGCATGCTGTGGCGATCGACGCCGCCGCCGCCGACGTGATCCAGCGGGCGATCGCGGTCGGATTGCGCGGCGCGGCGGCGAAGGACCGGCCGGCGTTGGACTCGCTCGCGCGTGGGCCGGCGGCGGCGGCGGCCATCGCCGCGATCCCCGACTGAGCCGGCGGCGCGCGCGGGGTGGTAGAGTCCCCTAGGCATGCCCCCTGCAAGCGGTCCCGAAGCCGTCGAACCGTCGGGTCCCGACGAGCCGGAGCTGCACGCACTGATCGAGCGGCACCTGCCGAAGCTGCACGCCTTCGTGCAGGCGCGGCTCGGCGCGCGCCTGCGGCAGCGCGAGTCGACGAAGGACGTGGTGCAGTCGGTCTGCCGCGAGCTCGTCGAGCACGGCGACAAGTTCGACTACCGCGGCGAGGAGCGTTTCCTCGCGTGGCTGTTCCTCGCGGCGCGCAACAAGATCCGCGAGAAGCATCGCCGGCACGGCGCGCAGCGCCGCGACCTCGGCCGCGAGGTCGAAGCATCCGAGTTCGACATGTCGGCGGCCTTCGCGACGCTGCTGACGCCGAGCGCCATCGCGGTCGGCAACGAGGCGGCGAACGGCCTGCGTGAGGCGCTCGCCGCGATGAGCGACGAGCACCGCGAAGTGGTGACGATGGCGCGCATCGTCGGCATGCCGCACGCGGTCATCGCCGAGTTCACCGGTCGCAGCGAGCCGGCGGTCCGCCAGCTGCTCGCGCGCGCGCTCGTGCGGCTCGCCGAGGAGTTGCGCCGCCGCGGCGTCGACCTGTCGGCCGTCGGCCTGGACCGGCCGGCGCCGCCGGCTGGCTGAGCGCGGCGCGCGCTACGGCTTCGTCGCGCGCTCCATCGC
>JBEITC010000082.1:0-10848 GCA_040375075.1 Planctomycetota bacterium
GCCGCCGCCACGGCCGCCGCGACCGCCGCCGCCGAAGGCCTCGGCCATGCCGCCGAACGCGTCCTGCATGGCGTCGCCTTCGCCGGCCGCCGGGCCGTCGCGGAATGCCACGCGCGCGCCGGCCAGCGCCACGCCGTTCTCGCGCACGATGCCGCGCAGCGTCGCCGTCGGCTTCTTGGTCAGCTTGACCGCGGTCGTCTGCTGGTCGGCGATCGTCGCCGGCGTCCACGGCTCCTCGGCCGGCGCGCCTTGCGCGTTCGCGCCGCCGTTCTGGCCGCCCATGCGCATCGCGAACATGCGGCCCATGCCGCCCATGCCGCCGTTCGTCGCGCCGAGGCGGAACTGGTGGCCGCCGGGCGTCAGGTTCTCGAAGCGCGCGAGGCCCTGCGCGTCGGTGCGCTTCTGCGCCGTCTCGCCGTCCGGCGTGCGGTGCTCGACCATCGCGCCCTGCACCGGCTTGTCGGCCGGGTCGACGACGGCGACCTGCGCGATGCCGCCGACGACGAGCGTCGCGGTGTACTCGCCCGGGCCTTCGGCGCCGAAGGCCAGCGCGTCGCTGGCGAACGGCGCGAAGCCGCGCGCCTCGACCTCGATGGTCGCCTGCTGCGCCGGACGATTGAGCGTGATGCGGCCGTCGCGGTCGGTGCGCCCCTGCGCGAGGCCGCCGCCAGCACCCGGCAGGAAGCCGCGGAACTGCCGCGGCATGCCGCGCCGCATCGCCGCCATCGGGTCGCCGCCCTGCTGGCTGCCCTGCTGGCTGCCGAACGAGACCGTCGCGCCTTGGATCGGCTTGCCGTCGATCGCATTCACGACGGTGACGGTCACCACCGGCACCGGATCGAGCTTGAGCGGGCCGAGGTCCAGGTTGCCGCCCTTGGGCAGCTCGATGTCGCGCCGTTCGAGCGGCGCGAAGCCGAGCGCTTCGATGGTCAGCGACAGCTTCTGGTTGGCCTTCGGACGCAGGTTGGCGACCGTGACGGCGCCGCCCGGGTAGTCACTGGCGCGGCGGTTGTTCATGCCGCCCATGCCGCCCCACTGGCCCATCATGTCGGCCATGCCGCCGCCACCGCGCAGGCGGTCGCGCACGGTCATGCGCTCGACGGCCGTGCCCGACTTGGCGTCGGCGACGGTGAACGTCACCGTCACGCCGGCGTCGTAGCGCAGCGTGACGTTGCCGCCCGGCTGCGCCTCGACGCGCGCGCTGCAGATCGCGCTGCCGGCGAAGCCGCCGCCGGTGCGCGCGACCCAGACGCGGTACGGCTCGCGCGCGAGCCCGCGCAGCTCGAAGCGACCGTCGGCGCCGATCGTCGCCGTGCGCTCGCCGAAGCCGATGCCGGCCTCGTCGAGCATGGCGTCGAGGTCGAAGCCCATGCCGCCCATCATCCCGGCCATGCCGCCCATGCCGTTCGCGTCGTTCTGCGGCATCTGCGGCTTGCGCGCCGCCATCACCTGCAGGCCCTTCGCGTCGGCCGGCAGACCTTCGACGACGCCGGCGATGACGCCACCGACCGCCATGGTCAGCAGGATGCCGCGCTGCTCGCTGCCGGCCTGCACCGCCATCGGCTGCGACTTCGCCGTCGGGTGCTCGGGGTGGCGCGCACGCAGCGTCAGGTCGCCGGGCGCTACGTGCGCGAGCTCGAAGTTGCCGCTCTCGTCGGTGATCGCCGCTTCGCCGCCGCGCAGGGCCTCGACCTCGCCCATCTCGGGGATGTCGAAGTCCATGCCCATCATCATGCGGCCTTCCCACTCCTGCACGCGACCGACGCGCGCGCCGACGACCGGCGCGCCGTTGGCGGCGAGCACGCGGCCCGAGACGATGCCGGCGGACTGCAGTTGCAGGTCGCCGACGTCGACGTCGGCTTCCTTCGGTCGGTCGAAGCGACGGTCGAGGATGGCGAAGCCGCGGCCGAGCGCGCGCAGGCCGACGCCGCGCGAGCTGCCCTTGGCGACGACGCGGAAACGGCCCTCGGCGTCGGTCGTCACCTCGACGCGATCGGCGAGCTGTTCGCGCACCGAGCGCAGCATCGCGCCCGGATCGAAGCCACCGCCGCCGCCGACCATGTCCTCCATGTCGCGCGCGTCGAACGTCTCCGGATCGAAGCGGCCGTTGCCGTTGGCGAAGCCGAGGCCCGGCGCGGCGCTGACATTGACGCCGGCGAGCGGCCGGCCGTCGGGGCCGACGATGCGGCCCTTCAGGCCCGGGTTGCGTTCATCGACGCCGCTCCCGACCGCGCTGGCGACGCGCTCGGGCGCCTGTGCGGTGGTCGGCGCCAGCGGCGCCGACTCAGGGCTCGGCGGGGCGCTGGCCGGCGCGGCTGGAGTCTCGTCCGGGGTCGCGGCCGGCGCAGGCGGCGGCGTGGGCGCGCCGGAGCCGCCGACGAGCCAGAGGCCGGCGGCGAGGAGCAAGGTGGCCGCGAGGCCGAGCACGATGGGGCGATTCGAGCGCATGGGGTGGATCAGAGGGCCAGCAGGCTAGCGGGGGCCGCAAGGTTGCCGGCAGGGAGGATTGCCTGTCGACGGGCTTTGGGGGACGGGCAAGAAGCCGGGGCGCGCAACGCCCCAGCGGGAGCTCATCGCGCCCAGCGAGCGAGGTACTCCTTGATGCGGAGCTTCTTCACCGTGTTGGTCGAGCTCATGTACCGGATCACGCCGTACACGTCGCGCTCGGGCGCCCACGGCCGGTCGTAGCGGCCGAACACCCAGCTGATGCCGGTGTACGAATTGGGGTCGCGGCCATCGAGCGCGTAGCGGTTGTTGAGCTCGATCAGCATGCCGAACGCCTCCTGCGGCGCGCGCGTCCACTCGAGCACCTTCTTGCCCCACAGCATGCGCAGGTAGTTCTGCATCACGCCGGTCTCGCGCAGCTGCGTCTGCGCGGCGTTCCACACCGGGTCGTGCGTGCGCGACTCCGCGAAGTCCTCGAGCGAATAGAGATGCTCGCGCGGATCGGCGGCGTGCTTGCCGAGCGTCGCCTTGGCCCAGTCGGGCAGCGACTCGAAGTCCTCGTAGTCGTCGCGCTGCGCCGTGTAGTTGAAGCCGAGTTCGCGCCACGTGATCAGCTCGTCGAGGAACGACTCGGCGGTGTCGCTCATGCCGAGCCAACCGCGCTGGCCGCTCGTCGTCGGCTTGATGCGGTCGCGGGTCCAGTCCTCCTTCTTGGCGAGGCCGGCGAAGACCTGGTGCGCGCCGAGGTGCCCGTAGTGCAGGTACGGCGACAGGCCGCTGGCGCAATCGGCGTCGGGCTCGCTGCGTTCCTCGCCGTAGCGCGCGAGCTTGTCGGCGAGGAACGAGCGCAACGCCTCGCCGCCGGCGACGGCGCCGCCGCGCATCGCGACGGCAGGCACCGTGTGGTCGATCGGCAGCGCGGCCAGCGCCTTCGGATCGGCGGCGAGCAGCGCGTCGCTGGCGGCCGGCCACTTGCTCGCCACGCCGCGCGGCAGCTTGGCTTCGCCGAGCGCGTAGCCGCGCAGCGGATCGCCGGCGGGGAACTCGGCGAGATGCGGCGTCAGCGCCTTCTGCAGGAAGCGGCGCAGGTCGAAGGCGCGGCCGAAGACCTTGTCGGCGGCGCGCAGCGGCAGCAGGCCACAACTGTCGACCGCTTCGAGGCGGACCGGCAGCGCCTTGCCGGCGGCGGCGAGCATGCGCGGCAGGAAGAAGCACGGCCAGTCGTCGGCGACGACGGCGCAGGCGTCGGCGGCGAGCGCGGCCAGCAGGCCCTTGCCCGCCCCGGGCGTCGGCTCGACGTACGGCAGGTAGGTCACGCCGGCCGCGGCGAAGGCGTCGCGGTTGTCGGCCATGCCCTGCAGCAAGAAGGCGTGGTGGCGATCGCTCGCCCACCGATAGCCGGCGCGGAGTCCCTCCATCACCAGCAGCGGCACGCCGTGCTCCTGCGCCAGCTCGACGGCGCGCTGCAGGGCGAAGTTCGCCTTGCTGCGGCGAGTGGCCGTCAGCCAGTACAGCACGTGCTTGCCGTCCTTCCGCACCGGCAGGTCGTTGCAGGGGCGGAGACGGACTTCGGGCACGGACTGGGGCATGGGCGCGATTTCGCCCGGCGGGCGGGGGTGGATGCGCCGCGCCGGCGTGGCCTATCCTGGCGGCCCGATGAAGCGCGGCAACAAACAGCTCCTGGTGGTCGGCGATCGCGTCCTGGTCAAGCCGGAGAAGACCGAAGCCATGACCAAGGTCGGCCTGTTCCTGCCGCCCGGCGTGCTGGAGAAGGAAGAGGTGCGCGGCGGCCACATCGTGGCCGTCGGTCCCGGCCAGCCGCTGCCGCCGCCCAGCGAAGAGCACGAGCCGTGGAAGGACGGCTACAAGGCGCCGCGCTTCCTGCCGATGCAGGTCGGACTCGGCGACTACGCGCTGTTCTTCCGCAAGGCGGCCATCGAGATCACGTTCGAGGACGAGCAGTACCTCGTGGTGCCGTACGGCGCGATCCTGGTGCTGGTGCGCGGCGACAAGGTGCCCGACCAGCTGCCGACGGACCTCTGACGGACCGCGCCGGCGCCGTCAGGCCGCCTGTGGCGCGCCGAGCCCGGCGACGATGCGCTCGACGGACTGTTCGACGGCCTGCGCCGACGTGTCGACGGTGAGCTCCGCCTGCCGGTAGAGGCCGTCGCGCTCGGCGAGGATGCGGCGCAGGTCGGCGAATGCCTGTTCGTTGTCGGCCATCGGGCGCGTGTCGCCCTGCGCGATGACGCGCTGCCAGTGGTCCTCGGGCGCGGCCTTGAGCCAGACCGTGCGCGTGCGCGCGCGCAGCGACTGGAAGCTCTGCGCATCGGTGACGATGCCGCCGCCGACGGCGATCACGCACGGCGGGCCGGCGAGCAGGCGCTGCAACTCGGCGCGCTCGGTGGCGCGGTAGTACGACTCGCCGTGCACCTGGAAGATCTCGCCGATGCGCAGGCCCGAGGCCTTCTCGACGCAGGCGTCGAGCTCGACGAACGGCAGGCCGAGGCGGCGCGCCAGCAGCGGCCCGATCGTGCTCTTGCCGGCCCCGCGCAAGCCGAGCAGCGCCACGTGCCGCGGCGCCGCGCCGCGCGTCGCCTGCAGCAACTCGACGAGGTCGACGCCGAACGCCTGCGCCAGCTCCTGCAGCCGCAGCAGCGACGGATTGGCCGTGCCCGACTCGACGTCGGCGAGGAAGCGCTCGCTGATGCCCGTGCGCGCGGCGAGGTCCTTGCGCGTCCACGCGCGCTCCTTGCGCAGCGCGCGGACGTTGCGGCCCAGGGCCGCCAGCAGCGGCTGGGGCGCGCTCAGAAGTACCACCACTCCGTCGACGCGGTGATCGTGTTGCCGGTCGTGCCGCCGCCGAACACCTGGATCTGGCCCTGGTGGTTGATCGTCTCGGCCGCGCCGGCGCGCGCGTAGCTCATCGCCGGCCCCGGCGTGAACGCGTTGGTGGCGACGTCGAAGATCTCGGTCGAGTTCAACGGCGTCGGCGACAGGATCGAGCCGTTGGCGCCGCCGGCCAGCATGAAGCGGCCGTTGCCGATCGCCCAGCCGCGGTGGTTGCCGCGCGCGGTCGCCATCGGCGCCACCGCCGTCCACGTGTTCGCCGTCGCGTCGTAGATCTCGGCCGCGTTGGTCGGGTTGCCCGGATTGAACGGGAGGATCGAGATGCCGTTGATGCCGCCCGCGAACAGGTAGCGGTTGTTGCCGAGGTCGACCGGGTCGGTCAGCGAGCGCGCCGTCGCCATCTGCGGGCCGGTCGTCATCGCGTTGGTCGTCGGGTTGTAGAGGTCCATCGACCGGCGCACCGCCGGCGCCCAGCCGATGATGATGACGTTGTCCCAGCTGATGCCGCCGATCAGCGCGATCTGGCCATTGGGGCGCACGATGGCGCTGTGGCCGGCGCGCGGCGTCGACATGTTCGGGCCCGCCGTCCACGCGCCGGTCGCCGGGTCGTAGAGCTCGGTGGAGTTGACGATCTCGCGGATCGGCTGCAGCTGCGTCGGCGTGACCGGCATCGCCTGGATGCCGCCGGTCACCAGCACCTTGCCGCTCGGCAGCAACGTCGCCGTGTGGCCGGTGCGCGGCGTCAGCATCGAACCCGTCGGCACGAACGTGTCGGTGACGGGGTCGTACAGCTCGCAGCTCGCCTGCGGGTCGTTGGTCGACTGCACGCCGCCGGTGACCAGCCACTGGCCGCTCGGCAGCTGCGTGCAGGTGTGCAGCGAGCGCGGCGTCGACATGGCCGGGCCGGGCGAGAACAGGTTGGTCGCGATGTCGTAGACCTCGGTCGTCGCCCACGCCTGCTGCGCCAGCAACTGGCCGCGCGCGCCGCCGACCAGCAACGGCTTGCGGTCGCGGCGCTGGATCACCGTCGCGAACGCCCGGTCGAACTGCGAGAAGGCGGCGCGATCGCGGAACGCGCCGGCGTTGCCGAGGCGGATGGCGTTGGGATTGCTGATGCGATCGAGGATCGTCGCGCTCCAGGCGAAGGTCACCGCCTGCAGGTGCAGCGGCACGTCCTGCAGCGACGGCGACGGCGGCAGCGAGAACTGCACGCGGAAGTGGCCGTCGAGGGTCGACAGGCCGGCCCACGCGAGGCCGACGAGGTCGAGGCCGATGTCGAGGGAGCGCCAGTCGTTCGGGTCGAACCACTGGCACGGCGTCGGGCCATTGGTGCCCGACGGCACGATCATGATCGCCTCGAAGGGATAGAGCGCCGGGTAGGCATCGAGCTGCACGACGCCGGGCGTCGAGCCGCCGCGGGCGTCGAGTTCGAGATTCTGCGCGGCGACGGCCGACGCGAGGACGACGGCGGCAAGGGCGATGTGGCGAGCGGTCATGGTGGCACCTCCGAGGCCGAGCATTATGCGCCGTCGCCGCGCTGCCCGGGCACGGCTTTTCCGGCGCTGGCCGGCCTGCGACCGTGCCGCCGATGGCGTCGGGGCGACGCGCCTTGACTGGCCTCGACGCGCCCCGATACTCCCCGCCCCTTGCCGGCGCGGTTTGGCGCAAATCCGCGCGATTCCGGCGTCCGCCGGCGCCTGCCCCGCGAACGACCCGCCCCGATGCCCATCTACACGCGCACTGGCGACGACGGCGAAACCGGCCTGTTTGGCAACCGCCGCGTCCCGAAGGAACACGCGCGCATCGAGGCGTACGGCACCGTCGACGAACTCAACTCGTTCCTCGGCCTGCTGCGCAGCGAAGCCCTCGACCCTGAGTTCGACACCCAGCTGAAGGCGATCCAGGACGCGCTGTTCGAGATCGGCGCCGACCTCGCGACCGAGGGCGGTCGCGCATCGCTGCCGCGGATCGGCCCGCACACGCAGCAGCTGGAACGTTGGATCGACGCCTCCGAGGCGCTGCTGGCGCCGCTGCGCAGCTTCGTGCTGCCGGGCGGCTGCAAGCAGGCATCGCTGCTGCACGTGCTTCGCACCGTCGCCCGCCGCGCCGAGCGCCTCGTGTGGAAGCTGTCGCACGAGATCGGCGACGACCCGGCGGTGGCGCTGCCGAAGGAACTCGGCGTCTACCTCAACCGGCTCTCCGACCTGTTCTTCTCGTGGGCGCGCCGCGCCAACCTCCAGGCCGGCGTCCGCGACGTGCCCTGGACGCGCGACTGAGCGCGAAGGCCCCCGCGCAGCCGGACGGCGCACACCGCGCGCCGAGCGAGACGCCCCCCCCTATCGCCTGGGCACGAAAGGCCGCTGGGGAGCAAAGGGCCTCTGGGGCGCGAAGCGCCGCCGGGCACGCAAAGGGGCTGCCCGATCGCATCGCGCGGCGTGGCTCCGCACCGAGCGCGCGCGCCGTAGCGCGCGATACGAAGGACTGGGCTCAGCGCCGCCGGCGAACCCTATGCGCCAAGCGTGCGGGCGCGCGGCGACGATCGGCGCGCGACTTCGACCGGACGCAGCCGCCAGAACCGACTCAGTAACCAGCCAGTGCGGTCAACCAGCCAGTGCGGTCCGGATCAGACCGGGCCGGCGGCCGTGCGGCCGAGGCGGCAGGCGCGGCGCAGCCACATCATGGCGCGCTCGACCTCGCGGGGACCCGTCACCGGGATCTCGACGAACTCGCGCGAGTGCGGGTCGCCATCGCCGGGCATGCGCTTGGCGCCGATGATCTTCAGCGCTTCGGTGACCTGCGGCGGGGCGAGCTTGACGACGACGCCCTTCTTGCCGAGGTAGGCGAACACCTGTCCGCGAACGAGGAAGCAGTCCTTGCCGTCCCGCTTCTCACGGGCGACATCCTTCCAGGCGCAGAGGCGCTCGACGATGGTGGCGAGGGGTTCCATGGGGGGGAAGAGTGTACCGACCGCCGCCCCGAACTCCAAGCGAACTTCCCTGGCGCCGCCGCGCGCGCGCGACCGCCGCGTCGCCACCGCCCCGCCAGCCCTGGGGCCGCGATGCGCACGGCGCTCCGGCGCCGCGACCGTACCAAGTTCGCTCGCACGGTCGCCGACCGCCGCCGATCAGCGGCGGAAGAGCAGGTTCTTCGTCACCAGCAGCGTCATCGCCGGGTACTCGTCGAGCCGGCGGCGCAGGTACTGGATCGCCATGTCCCAGCCGACCGCGAACGGCACGTAGAGGCGCGCGCGGACACCCTTCTTCTGCAGCTCGGCGAGGAAGCGCTCGCGCGGCACGCCGTAGAGCATCTGCACCTCGTAGCGGTCCGGACCGACACCTGCCGCCGGGGCGATCTGGTCGACGAAGCGCCGGACGTAGCTGTCGTCGTGGCTGGCGAACTCGACGAAGTGCCCGCGCTGCAGCAGCTTGCCGGCGAACTGCAGCATGCGCTCCTTCATCGCCGGCTTGTCCGTGAGGGCGACGTCGCCGGGCTCGCGGTAGATGCCGATGACGAGGCGCACGCGCTGGCCGGGCGGCAGCGCGTCGAGGTCCTTCTCGGTGCGATGCAGGCGGGTCTGCAGCACGGCGCCGACGTGGCGCATGCCCTGCTTGTGCACGAGGCGCAGCGCGTCGAGCGTGAAGTCGGTCCAGTGCCGGCTCTCCATGTCGACCGTCAGCGCCACGCCCTTCTCCTCGGCGCGGCGGGCGATCTGCAGGATCGCCTCCATCGAGCCGGCGGCGTCGCCGCCTTCCTGCAGCGGCCGCGTGGTGTACGACGACGGCTTGAGCGACAGCGTCGGCAGCGCCTCGCGCGGCAGGCCGCAGGTCGACACCGCGTCGACCATGTTGAGGTAGGTGTCGAGGTTCTGCTTGGCCTGGGCGTCGGTGCGGATGTCCTCGGCGAGCAGGTCGAGCGTCGACAGCAGCCCGCGCTCGAGGTGCAGCTTCTTCACCACGGCGAGCGCCTTCGGCAGCGAGTCACCGGCCACGTACGGGCTGGCGAAGAACCGGACCATGGCGGCCGGGATGAGACGGATCAGGGGGTTCACGGGCGGTCGGGATCATGCCGACCGGACACCCCCCACGCTACGCGGGCCCGCAGGGTGGCTTGCCGGTCGGTCAGGCAATCGGGGCGCGACTCAAGTTCGCCCATGGCATCGAGCCGATCAAGGCAGGAAGTCGACGAAGCTCCGCCCCCCGCGGAGGAAGGCAACGCATGCGCATCACCTGGTTGTTGGAAGTGGCGGATCAGCTTTGGGGCGGCGTCAAGGTCGCCCTCGAGGACGCGAACTGGCTCCATCGCCGCGGCCACGAGGTGACCGTGGTCAGCCGCTCCGGCCCGCCGGCGTGGATGAAGATCGAGTGCGCCTTCCGCCAGGTGCCGGACTTCCGCGCCGAGAACCTGCCCGACGGCGACGTGATCGTCGGCACGTTCTGGACGACGGTGCCGTGGGCGGCGGCCGGCGGCCCGCAGAAGGGCGTGCCGGTGCACTTCTGCCAGGGCTACGAAGGCGACAACCCCGAGTTCGCGCCGCATCGCGCGCGCATCGAGGCGGTCTACCAGCTGCCCGGCGTGCGCCACGTCACCATCAGCCCGCACCTGACCACGCTGCTGCGCGAGCGCTTCGGGCGGCAGCCGCGCGAGGTCGTCTACGCGATCGACCACGGCGTGCACTTCGCGGGCCCGGCGCGCGCGCCCGGCGCGCCGCTGCGCGTCGGCCTCGTCGGCCCGTACTCGGTGGCGTGGAAGGACCTGCCCACCGGCTACGAAGCGTGCCGCATGCTGCAGCAGGCCGGCCAGCAGCTCGTGCTCGTGCGCGCGAGCAACACGCCGCCCGCGCCCGGCGAGACGGAGTGCGGCCTGCCGGTCGAGTGGCACCAGCAACTGCGTCCGGCGCAGATGGGCGACTTCTACCGCTCGCTCGACGTGATGATCTGCACCAGCCGCGGCGCCGAGGAAGGCTTCTTCCTGCCGGCCGTCGAGGCGATGGCGTGCGGCGTGCCGACCGTGCTGACCGACATCCCGTGCTTCCGCGAGCACGAGCGCCGCGTCGGCCACGATCGCTACGCGCTGTTCGTGCCGCCGCAGGATCCGGCCGCGATGGCCGAAGCGATCCTGGTCGCCGGCACGCTGCCGGTCGTGCGCCAGGCGTTGCGCGAGGGCGGCGTCGAACTGGCGTCGCACTACCACCCGGACCGCCACGGCGAGGCGCTGGAGCAGGCGTTCCTCGACTTCGTGCGCACGACGCCGAAGACGACGGCGCGCCCGACGACGACCACCCCCACCACCACGAACACGGCTTCGCCGGCGACGACGGCGACGCCCGACGCCGAGACCGCCGCGACGCTCGCGCAAGTGAGCGCGACGCTGCGCGAACTCGCCGACGCGCTGCTCGGCAAGGGCTCGGCGACCGGCGCTGCGCGCGCCCTGCGCGCCGCCAGCGACCTGACGCCCGACGACGCCGCGCTGCTGCAAGCCGCCGCCTCGGCGCAGCTCGCCATCGGCGAGGCCATGACGGCGCTGCAGCTGTTCGACGAACTCGCGGCGCGCGGC
>JBEITC010000196.1:0-6982 GCA_040375075.1 Planctomycetota bacterium
CCACGCTTGCCACCGCGCGTCGGTGCGCGCGCCCGGCAGCGGCCGCACCACCACGGCCTGCGCGACGTCGGCCGGGAGTCCGGCGAGCGCAGGCTCCGGCGCGACGGCGGCGCAGGCGGCGAACGGAAGGGCGCAGGCGAGCAGCAACGGCTTCATGCGCGCAAGGTGCCGCGCGCGCGCGCCACTGTCGAGCGTGGCCTGTCGAGCGTGGCCTGTCGCGCGCCACCCGTCGAGCGCCACCCGTCGAACGGCGCGGCTACTCGTAGACCAGCCAGAGCGGCCCGGGGAACAGCCACGTCAGGCCCTCGCGCAGGCGGTCGCGCCAGTTCTCCCAGTTGTGGCCATCGTGCGCTTCGCGGAAGCGCACCTGCATGCCGGTGTCCTGCAGCAGCGGCACCAGCGAGCGGTTGTAGTAGATCAACGACTCGTAGACGCCGCACGACACGAAGACGCTGTCGACCGGCTTGCCCGGCGCCTTGCGGAACTCGTTGACGAACTTGACCACCGGATCGAACACCGGGCCGCGGTCGTGGTCGCCGATCTCGGTGAACACGAACGACCCCGACTGCAGCAGCAGCTTGCCGAAGTAGCCGGGGTGCCGCCACGCCGCCGACAGCGACGAGACCGCGCCGAAGCTCGCCCCCATCACCGCGCGCGCCGACGGCTCGCGCACGAGCGGCAGGATCTGCTCCATCTGCGGCACGAGGTCCTTCACCAGGAAGTCGGCCTGCCGCGGATCGGCGGCGTACTCGCGCATGCGGTCGCCGGCCTGCGTCAGGATCGCGATCAGCGGCGGGATCTCCTGCCGGTGGATCAGGTTGTCGAGCACCTGCTGCAGGTTGGCGAAGCCGAGGTAGTCGAAGCCGTCGTGCACGACGAGCAGCGGGTAGCGGCGCGTCTGCCGGAAGCGCGCCGGCCGGTAGACCTTGATGGGCCGCCAGTCGCCGTAGACCTTGCTGTCGACGTATCGCTCCTCGATCGTGCCCTTGCGCGCCTCGGGGTCCTCGAGGCTCCACTCCGGCGGGCTGTAGCCCTCGCCGTAGACCACCGAGTTGGCGCCGAACGGATCGCGCGCGGTGTGCTTGTTCAGCGGGTCGCGCAACATCGCGCCGCGACCGAACATCGACACGCCGATCTTGTACTCCATGCGCGAGCGCGGCGGCAGGTCGAGCTGCAGCACCCACACTTCGCCGTGCCTCATGCGCCGGAACGGCAGCGAGCCGGGCAGGCCGTGGATCCAGTGCTGCAGCGTGACCTCCTGGGCCTCGCCGCGGAACAGGAACGTCACCGAGCGGCCCTCGACGTGCGGGAACTCGGTCGAGGCGACCAGCTCGTCGACGGCGTGCGGGCCGCGCGCCACCGCGTCCTCGATGCGCTGCAGCAGGCTCATGCGCCGACCTCCTCGACCCAGCCGTCCTCGCTGAGGCGGTTGGTGCCGGTCTGCGCCGACCAGCGGCGGCCGTTCCAGTCGATGCGCGAGCCGTCGTCGAGCAGCACGCACATCGACGGCGCGAAGCGGCGCGCGAACAGCTGCACGTTGCGCGGGTCGCCGACGTCGACGCGCTTCTTGGCGTGCGGCAGCGCGACGAGGTCCGGCAGGAGATCGAAGCCCGCCTCCATCACCTCGGTGCAGCCGCCGCCCTGCGGCGTCGAGTCGTGGAACAGCACGATGCGCTCGGTCAGCGCCATCGCGCCCGCCGACCACGCCACCACCGGCCGGTCGCCGTGCAGTCCGAGCACGTCGAACAGGCGCAGCCGGTGCAGCAGCACGGCGATGTGGCCGCCGGCGAGGCACAGGCAACCGGCGTCGGCCATCAGCTTCTGCAGCTCGCGCTTCTCGCGCTGCACGGCGCTGCGCTCGGCCGGCCGCCAGCGCGCCTCGAACTCGTGGTGCACCTGCTGCACGCGCTCGACGTGCTGGCTGTCGATGCCTTGCAGCATGACCATGGCGTCGTGGCGCTCGGCGTCGAGCCAGACGTCCTTGCCCGGCTTCGCCATCAGCTCGCGCGCCGCGGCGAGCGTCCCCTGCAGGCGCAGGCGGTAGAGCTCCTGCACGCGCCGCAGCGTGTCGTGCCGTTCGCGCATCGCCGCCAGCAGCTCGCGGTCGCGCTCGAAGATGCGCTCGACGCGCGCCCAGACCTCGAGGTTCACGACCGTGCGGCCGACGTGCTCGCGGAACTCCTGGTCCTCGCCCTCGCGCTCCTCCCAGCCGGGCGAGGCCAGCGCCACCGGCCGGCCGTCGTCGGGGAGCAGCGCGTCGAGTGCTGGCTTGACGATGCGCACGTGGCGCTGCGGGCCGAGCAGGATCGCGGAGGTCAGCATCCGGGTTCGCTTGTTACCAGAGCCCATCGCACGAAGGAAGCGCGGCGCCCGCGCCATGACGAGGCGTCACGCGCGGGCCCCATCACGCGAGATCGCTGTCGCCGAGCGTGTACCACCACGTCGTCGCCAGGAACTCCGACGAGAACTCCGGCTTGCAGACGTTGTGGATCATGCGGCGCTGCATCCACGTCGCCGACGGCGTCCAGACGAAGCCGCGCTCGGCGAAGCGCTGCGCTTCCGTCGACCACGGCGGCATCACGGTCATCAGGCGCTGCTTGCCCTCTTCGCGTTGGCGCCGCACGGCCGCCGCGAGCAGCGCGTCCTGCGCCTCGCCGTCGGCCGCGGGCGCGAGCCAGTCGGCGATCGTCGCCGCGTCGGGCGCGAGACCGGAGCCGGGCTTCAGGACCATCAGGCCGCACAGCCGGCCGGCGCGCCGCGCCGTCCACAGCTCGTAGTCGGCGCGCGAAGGGTTCTCGACGTAGCGCCACTGGAGGTAGCGGTAGTCGCGGCGCAGCAGGCAGCGCTTGTCCTCGCGCACGCGGTCGCACAGGCCGCCGACGTCCGGCGGCACGGCGGCGACCCTGTCCACCTCGATGCCCGCCGGGACCGGCAGCGGCGCCAGTCCGCGGTCGCGGATCAGGTAGTCGATCACCGTCATCAGCTCGTACTTGAGGTAGCGCTGGCCGATGCGGAACGCGGCGTCGACCGGGAAGCCGTAGAACAGCGCGTCGCCGATCGCGCGGCTGTGCGCCCAGAACGGCATGCAGGTCTCGACGAACAGGCTCTTGGCCTTGAGCCCCTGGCGGTAGCCCGGGTGCGTCATCGAGTCGACGCAGTGCACGAACAGCTGCTCGCCCCACGGCGTGTCGTAGCGCATCGGCATGCCGGCGTACTGCGACGCCACCGTGCCGTCGTCGTCGAACGCCAGCGAGATGCGGTGCCCGGCCGGGTTGCGCAGGTACGCCCACTCCCACTGCTCGAGCGTGCGGTCGACGTAGGTCGGACCGCAGACCTCGCGGAACACGAGGTTGAAGGTCTCGAGGATCGCGGCTTCGTCGCCAGGGCGGTACGGCCGGATCGTCAGGCCCGAGGTCATGCGCCCGCCTTGCCCCCGCCGAGCTTGCGACAGAACGTCGTCACCAGCGCGGTCAGCGCCGCAGCCGCCTGCTTGCCGGCGGCGACGACCTCGTCGTGCGCGAGCGGCGTCGGCGAGATGCCGGCCGCGAGGTTGGTGACCAGCGACAGGCCGACGAGCTCGGCCCCCATCGCATTCAGCGCGATCGCCTCGTGCACGGTGCTCATGCCCACCGCATCGGCGCCGAGCGCCTTCAACATGCGGACTTCCGCCGGCGTCTCGTAGGTCGGGCCCAGCAGGCCGGCGTAGACGCCGGGGCGCAGCCGCGCGCCGCACGACGCCAGCAGCGCCCGCAGCCGCGGCGACCAGACGTTGGTCTGGTCGGGAAAGCGCGGCCCGAAGGCCGGTTCGTGCGGGCCGATCAGCGGCGAGCCGCCGGTCAGGTTGACGTGGTCGCGGATCGCCATCAGGTCGCCGGCCGACAGGTCGTCGCCGATGCCGCCAGCGGCGTTGGTGAGCAGGAACGACGGTACGCCGAGCGTGCGCAGCGTGCGCACCGCGCGCACGACCTCGCACGGCTGCCAGCCCTCGTAGAGGTGCACGCGGCCCGACAGGCACGCGACCGGCGTGCCGCCGACCTCGCCGACGACGAGCGCGCTGCCGTGGCCCTCGACGTGCGGCACGGGCCAGCCGGGCACCTCGGCGAACGGCACCTCGATCGGCTGCTGCACCTGGCTGGCGAAGTCCTTGAGGCCGCTGCCGAGCACGAGGCCAAGGCGCAGCGCCGCGCAGCGCTCGGCGCCGAGGCGCTGGCGCAGGAACGCCGCCGCCGCGGCGACGACGTCGCGTTCGTTCGCCGCGATCACGAGCCGCCCTCGCTGCCGAGCACGCCGGCGACGCAGGCAGTCATGCAGGTGGCGATGGCGCCGCCGAGCATCGCGCGCAGGCCGATCCGCGCGAGGTCGGCGCGGCGCTCGGGCGCCATGGCGCTGAGCCCGCCGACCTGGACGGCGACGCTGCCGATGTTGGCGAAGCCGCACAGCGCGAAGCTGGCGATCATCGCGGTGCGCGGCGAGACCTCGCCGGCCTTCACCATCGGGCCGAGCTTGTTGTAGGCGACGAGCTCGGTGACGGCGATCTTGGTGCCGAGCAGCTCGGCGAGCAGGCCGACCTCGCTGGCCTGCACGCCCATCACCATCGCGATGGGGTAGAAGACCGTCGCCAGCACGTTCTGCACCGTCAGCGCCGGGTGCGCCAGCGACATCGCCGCGTTGAGCACGGCGACGAGGCCGAGGAACGCGATCAGCATGGCGCCGACGTTGAGCGCCAGCTTCAGGCCGTCGCCCGCGCCGGCCGCGGCGGCCTCGACGACGTTGCTGTAGGCCTCGGCCTGGACCTTCTCGACGCGGCCCAGCGTCTCGCTCTGCTCCGTCTCCGGCCAGAGGATCTTCGTGCAGATCAGGCCGGCGGGCACGGCCATCACCGAGCCGAC
Organism: Planctomycetota bacterium; assembly: GCA_040375075.1. Lineage (GTDB taxonomy): Bacteria > Planctomycetota > UBA1135 > UBA1135 > UBA2386 > UBA2386. The sequence goes on from JBEITC010000196.1 coordinate 4,890, forward strand.
CATCAGGTGGCCGGCGTTGACGCCGAAGCCGACGTAGAGGGCGAACACGCCGCCGGCGATGGTGGCGAAGCCGCCGACCATGATCGCGTGCAGTTCGCTCATCGTCATGCGCGCGAGGAACGGCCGCACCAGCAGCGGCGCCTCGGTCTGGCCGACGAACACGTTGGCGCACGCCGACGTCGACTCGCTGCCCGAGGTGCCGAGCACGCGGACCATCACCGCGGCCATCGCGCGGACGATGCGCTGCATGACGCCGAGGTGGTAGAGCACCGCCATGAACGCGCTGAAGAAGATCAGCGTCGGCAGCACCATGAAGGCGAACAGGAACCCGCTCTGCGGGCCGAACACGGCCGCGACCTTGTCGCCCTGCGACAGCGCGCCGAAGACGAACTCGGTGCCGCCCTGCGCCAGCTTGAGGAAGCTGTCGACCTTGCCGCCGAAGGCCTGCAGCGCCGCGTTGCCGGCGTCCCAGTAGAGGAAGGTGAAGCCGAGCGCGGCCTGCAGCAGCAGGCCCTTGGCGACGAGGCGCCAATTGATCGCGCGGCGGTTCTGCGACAGGGCGAAGCAGAGGGCGATCATCACGAAGATGCCGCCGAGGGAGACGAGGCGAAGCATGCGGCGGCCGATGCTACCGACGCCGTCGGCGCGAAGGGAGCGCGCGCTCCGCGACCCGGCGAGGCAGCTTGACCCTGCGCTGCCTTCGCTCGACCATGCGGCGCGATGGCCGACGTTCCCGTGCCCCCACCCGGCGCTGCGCGCCGCACGCTGGCCGATGGCCGCGCCGACCTGCTGGTGCGCGAAGAGCCGCTGCTGCTGGTCGTTCACGGCCAGCAACTGCTGACGATGCGCACGCCCGGCCGCGACGAGGACCTGGCGCTCGGCTTCCTGCTCGGCGAAGGCGTCATCCCGTCGGCCGCCGACGTCGCCGGCATGGAGTTCGTGGCCGGCGACGCCGAGGCGGCGCGGCCCGACGAACTGCGCGTCACGCTGCGGCAGGCGCCGCAGGCGTTGGGCCGCGACCGCCTCGCGCGCACGCACGAGATCCGCAGCTCGTGCGGCGTCTGCGGCGTCGTCGATCCGCAGGCGATCCTCGCCAGCGCGCCGCCGCTGCTGCCCGGCGTGCCGAAGCTGCCGCGATCGCGCATCGCCGGCTGGTTGCGCGCGCTCGCCGACCGCCAGGAGCTGTTCGCGCTGACCGGCGGCAGCCACGGCGCGCTGGTCGCGCACGCCGACGGCGCCGTGCTCGGCTGCGCCGAGGACGTCGGCCGCCACAACGCGCTCGACAAGGCGATCGGCGAAGCGGCCCGCGCCGGCGCCGACTTCGCGCGCTGCGTCGCCGTGCTGTCGGGCCGCGCGGGCTACGACCTGGTCGCCAAGTGCCTGCGCCTGCGGCTGCCGGTCGTCGTCTCGGTGTCGGCGCCGAGCGCGTTCGCGTTCGACCTGTGCGCCGAAGCCGGCGCGACGCTGGTCGGCTTCGCTCGCGGCGAGACCTGCGAGGTCTACTGCGGCGCGGAGCGGCTGACCGACGGCTGACGGCGCGGCGCGCGCTCGGGCGCGACCCGTCGATCGCGCGCACGGACCGTGCGGATCACCGCGGACGCGGCCGCGTCGCCGTTTGCCGCCGTCAGTCGAACATCGACACCAGTTGCCAGCCGCCGAAGACGCCGGCGATCGCCGCCGCCAACGCTGCGGGCCCGACCAGCGCGGCGACCTGCGCCGGCTCGCGCCGCCGCAGCCAGAGCCACGCGAGCCCGGTCCAGAACGCGAGGTTCGCCAGCAGCGCATCGACGCCCATGGCGAACGGCACGCGATCGCAGCCCATCGAGTTGCTGCGCGCGCCCTCGACGCCGGGCCACGGCCAGCCGGCGCGCCGCATCACCACGTGCTCGCCGAACGGCGGGTGCGACGACGGCGTCGTGCGCACCACGACGTCCCATGGCGCATCGAGGCGCACCAGCAGCAGGCCGGCGGACACCAGCGCCCAGCCGAGCGACAGCGCGACGGCGGCGCGGACGGTCCGCGGCGCGCGCATCGCGGCGTCGACGCGCAGCAGCACGGGCAGCAGCAGCCACAGCGGCGCCAGCGCGCACGGC
>JBEITC010000648.1:0-1701 GCA_040375075.1 Planctomycetota bacterium
CGGCGGGACCGATCAGCTCCGCGTAGAAGGCGTCGGCCTCGGCGCGACGCGACGTGAAGACCTGTGCGAACGCCTTGCCGAAGGCGCGCGGCGCGTTCGGCTCGACGCGGCGCAGTCGCAGCCGCAGTTCCCGTTCGCCGCCCGCCGGCACGTCGAGCACGCAGTGGAACGCCAACTTGCTGCCGTGCCGGCCCGGGTTCACCGCCTCGCGCACGCCGCCGCACACGTAGTCGTGGAAGGCGTCCTTGCTGTAGGCCCCGGCGACGCCAGCGCCGTAGAGGCGCAGCGCGTTCGTGTCGTTCTCGGTGGCCAGGATCGCGCGGCAGACGCCGTCCTCGTCGTCGAGCTCGAGCGCCATGACCGGCAGGTCGGCGCCGGTGGCGACGAGGCGCCGCTCGCCGTCGGCGACGATGACGCCGCGGGGCCCGTAGCCTTCGCCGCTGCGCCCCCACGACCACGTGTTGCGGAACCACAGCTGCGGCAGCACGTGCAGCCGCGCCGCCTCCGGCCCGCGGTTGCGCACCACGAGGCGGACGCAGACGTCCTCCGGGTCGGCCTTGGCGTAGGTCGCCTCGACGTCGAAGTAGCGGTCGTCGGCGAAGGCCCCGGCGTCGACGAGCTCGAACTCGCGCTCGTCGCGGCCCCGCCGCGCGCTCTCGGCGCGCAGCTGCGCGTACGGGAACTCGCGCTGCGGGTACTTGTAGAGCGCCTGCAGCCACGACGACGTCGGCAGGGCGTCGACGTAGAAGTACTCCTCCTTGACGTCCTCGCCATGGTTGCCCTCCGGACCGGTCAGGCCGAACAGCCGCTCCTTGAGGAACGGGTCGCGCTCGTTCCACAGCGCGAAGGCGAAGCACAGCCGGCACTGCCGGTCCGTGATGCCGAGCAGGCCGTCCTCGCCCCAGCGGTAGGCGCGGCTGCGCGCGTGGTCGTGCGGGACGTGCGTCCACACGCTGCCGTCGGCGCTGTAGTCCTCGCGGACCGTGCCCCACTGTCGCTCCGCGAGGTACGGCCCCCAGCGCTGCCAGTTGCGTTCGCGGCGGGCGTCCTGCCGCAGGCGGTCGCGTTCGGACGAAGCTCGGTGCGTCATCGGCACGAGGGTGTAACCGGACGCCGACGCCGACGCATCAGCCGGAAGACGGCGGCGGCAGCGGCCAACCCGCCGGCGCTGGCGCGGTCAGCGTGATCGGCGCGCCGGTGCGCGGGTGCGGCAGGGTCATCGACGAGCAGTGGAGGAAGAAGCCGCCGCCAGCGCCGCGGCGCGCGCCGTAGCGACGATCGCCGAGGATCGGGCAGCCGAGGTGCGCAAGGTGCGCGCGCAACTGGTGCTGGCGGCCCTCGCGCGGCTGCAAGCGCACCAAGGTGAGGTCGTTGGCGGACGCGACCGCTTGGTAGCCGGTGCGCGCCGGTTCGCCGCCGGCGGCGACGACCACCTTGGGCTCGTCGGCGCTGGCGTCCGTTCGGACAGCGAGCGGCGCGTCGATCTCGCCGGCGCGCGCCGGCGGCGCGCCTTCGACGATCGCGAAGTAGGTCTTGGCAACCGCCCCATCGCGGAAGCTGGCGGCGAGCGCGCGGGCGGCGACCGGCTGCAGTCCGACGAGCAGCACGCCGCTGGTGCCGCGATCGAGCCGGTGCGCCGGCGCCGGCCGCCACGTCGCCGTGCGCACGCCGAAGCCGGCGCGGTCGAGCCAGTCGACGACC
>JBEITC010000565.1:0-2281 GCA_040375075.1 Planctomycetota bacterium
GTCGGCAGCTCGTCCGCTTGAGCGCCCTCGGTCGCGGCGACCGTGCTGGTCTCGGCCTCAGCGTCGTTCGCAGCCGTCACCGTCTCGTGCTCGACGGGCTTGAGCGTCGGCAGCTCGTCCGTCTGAGCGCCCTCGGTCGCGACGACCGTGCTGGTCTCGGCAACCGCGTCGTTCGCAGCCGTCACCGTCTCGGCTTCGATGGGCTCGAGCGTTGGCAACTCGTCCACTTCAACAATCTCGTTCTCGACGACGGTGCTGCTCTCGGCGACCGCGTCGTCCGCAGCCGTCCCCGTCTCGTCCTCGTCGCCAAGCTCGTCGTCGACCTCGATCAGCAGCAACTCGCCGTCGTCGTCCTCTTCGCCGTCGTCCGCGGCGGCAACCGCCTGGGTCCTCGGGTGCGTCACCGTCGGCATGCAGGCAGCCGACTGCGCGTCTGCGGCCCACGCCGTGGCATCCGCGCTCGTCGCCACCTCGTCGTTGCGCGAGCGGAAGGAGCAGACGCCGCCGAGCAGCGATGCGTCGAGCGTCGCGAGGTCGAACGGCGCGAACAGGATGTCTTCGACCGTCGCTTCCGGCTTGGCCGGGGCCACTGGCGTGGTCAGTTCCTCGATTGCTTCGAGCGTCGGGTCCGCGAGCGCTGGCACATCGATCTCGCGCAGCGTGTCGCTTGGACCCGCGGTGGCGCCGGCAGCCTGCAACCAAGCCGGCTTGATCTCCGCCATGCGACCGCAACGCGCGAAGAACGCCTGCACGGCGGGCGACGCGAACGCGACGCACGGCTCGCGCAGGGGCACGTAGGCGGCGAATGGAGCGGCCGAGGCCGCGGGTTGCGGTTGGGACGACACAGGCGAGTCCAGCGGATGAAGCGAACCGACGCGATCCCAGCCGCTCGCTACATCGGTCGTCCGTCCGCCGCGCGTGAACCCGATCGGGCCGCACGCGCAAGCTGCGATGGCAGCGACGGCTCAGGGCAGGCGCGGGAAGCGCATGCGCGACGACGCGCCGCGCACGAGGCGCACTTCGCGGCCGCCGCTGCCGTTCTGCAGCAGGTGGAAACCCTGCACCGTCTGCATCGAGTAGTCGCCGTTCTCGTAGACCAGCTCGAGCCGGATGTTTTCGCTGCGGTCGTCCATGTAGCGGATCTCGACCACGCTGCGGGCCGGCACGCTGACCGACGTCCCGCCCAGCGGCGTGTACTGCAGCTCCGAGATCGTGCGGACCGTCACGACGTCCGCGATGGCGGGGTCGGACGACTGCGGATCCTGCGGCGCCATGGCGATGGCGGCGACGACGGGGATGGCGAAGAGCAGCTTCCAGGCGTTCACGGGTTTCTCCGGGGGGATGAATCCGGCCCTTCTGGGGCCGGAGCGCGGAGTCTATGACGGCGACCTCCCGTGTTCCTGCCCGCCCGTCTCGCCCGGTTCAGCCTGGCCCTCGCGCTCGCGCTCGCCGCTGCGTGTGGCCGACCGCAAGAACCGTCGGCTCCCCGGCACGCTGCGGCCGCGACCGTCGTCGCAGGCGCCGGCGACGTCGCACCGGCGGATCTCGCGCGCGTGCAGGCGGCGATCGACGTCGAGTTGCCGTCGCTCCAGACGACCTTCCCGGGCCTGCCGAAGGCGCCATTCGTCGTGTTCGTGCATGGCGAACGCGACGCGTTGCCGCCGCACCTCGCGGTCCACCTGCACCCCGAGTCGCCGGCGTTCGCCGTCTTGGGGGCGCGCCAGATCCATCTCGTCGTCGGCGAGGCCCGCCGCCTCGGCGCGCAACTGCACGGCGTCGTCCGTCACGAGCTCGTGCACGAACTGCTCGACCAGCGCGTCGGCGTCCACGGCCGTCGCGTGCCGCGCTGGTTCCACGAGGGCCTCGCCCAACTGCTCGCTGGCGACACCTATCTCGGCGCGCGCGAGGAGGACCTCGCGTTCGCGGCGCTCTCCGGGCGGCTGCGCAACTTCGTCGAGCTCGCCGGCGACTTCCCGACGGACGTGGCGCCGCTGCGCGAGGCCTACGCGCAGAGCTACTCGTACGTCTCGTGGCTGGCCCGCGCGTACGGCGTGCGCGAACTGATCGACGTCGCCGCCGCCGTCGACGACGTCACCGCCTTCGAGCCGGCGCTCGCGCACGCCACCGGCCGGTCGACCGCGTGGCTCGAGGAACGCTGGCGCGACTACGTGTTGCACGGCTCCGGCGCGCCGTGGCGGCTCGCGTTCGACCACTGCTTCAGCGTGCTGCTGCTGCTGTTCCTGCCGATCCTGGTGTTGGCGCTCCGGCGCCACCTCGCCAA